>JAKBGP010000015.1 GCA_021833045.1 Thermoplasmata archaeon | reverse complement strand
CCTTGCTTGCAAGATTGTATGGATCTTCACCATCGGACCAGGTTTTAATATTTTCCACTGGAGTTTCCTCAATGACCTGCTGTTTCATCAAGTCAGGACAGACTACTTCTTGCGAATCTTTGCCAATTATGAACAAAGCAAGCCTCTCCATGGATTCTGTAATCATTCCCGTAAGGTAGAAAAAATTAGGCCCGGGTGGAACGAGAACATAATCCACTGATGCCTCTTTCATTAAGACCCTAAGGTTCTTCAATCTTGACTCAAAAGTTGCTTTATCCAGGTACATGAAAGGTAATTTTCAGCCAATATATGAGGTTGAGTCCATATCAAACTTACTAACAATTTTCAGCATAGATCCGTCTCCTCCTTCAAGTGAAAGCAGGATCGGGTATTGTCTCCACAAATCCCCTGCACTCATGACCGAAGCTGGATGATCCTTTCCAAAGGCTGCTTCAGCGACCTTGTGGGTCATTATCCTTGCTTCCTCTTCATCGATATAACCAACGGAATGAAGATATTCATGCGTTAATATCACATATATGAAAGAGTTCATTTCCCTGGTGCTTTTTGTAATATGCCTCATGGCATCCAAAAGTATTTCGTTCATAACGATGTAGTTACCGCCAACCTGCCAGAATGCTCCAAGCCCAGTTGGAAGGTTCGACAATGCGAGACCAAGGCCAGCCCGACTTTTACCAGTTACCTGTTTTACTGTTTTTTTAACGATGCTGAATATGTTATCGAAATCCATTTCATTGTCCAGGGCAGGCACAAAAAGATTATCATTCAGAGAGCCAATGTTTGCGCTAGGTTTTTCAGTTGCGGAAAAAAGGCTTTTGATATGTTTAGTATCAGAGTAATGCGATAAATCTAGAAATACCATCTGTCAGACATTATGACGGTTTATAAAGTCTTAAGCATTTTTTCCCCTGTAAAGTAATAGGGGTAGAGCCGAAAGCTAATTCCATAACAGGTTGAACATATGCGATGAACGACTGGGCAACACTTGCTTATGTCTTTATAAATATATTTTCGTAAAATGACTGGCACCTGTTAATATAAAGCCTTTGAAACGGATAAACAAATTAGTTGCCCGTAAAGTTATATTCCAACGCCCGAGCCGGGATTTGAAGTATAAGTTCATATCCCAACCAATTATTTATATACTTTCTCTGCTTGGTCCTGTCATGACTTTTTCACACATATCAGTCGAATACGAAAGGGAAATGCTTAGAAAAGAGCCTTTGCCTGAAGTAGTAAAGAAGGCTATAATTGAATTCGTCGATGGTGACCTTCTTCTTGAAAACATTGGCGAACGAAGGAGATCAAACTATTTCCAGCGACTAAGGGTTGCCGCAAGATGGACTCCTGACAAGTTCCTTGATCCTTCAAAGGATGACATAAAAAAGATATTGCTAAAGTTGAATGACGGTTATTCGGAGTGGACCAAAGTCACATATCTCAGAATGCTTAAGAAGTTCTATCACAAAAAGTTATCTAAGCGAAAGTTTGAGTCTTTATTTGAAGGCGTCAAGATAAAGCAGCCAAAGCAGAAGATCCAGCAATCTGATCTCATAACAAGGGAAGAAATGAATCTTATCATAGGCAACTGCAACAATTCCAGGGACAGGGCAATTTTTTCCACTCTTTACGATTCAGGGTGCCGTATAGGAGAACTTCTTCTCATGAGGATAAGGAGCGTGCAGTTTGATAACTATGGCGCAGTGCTGGACGTTCCATTTGAGGGCAAGACTGGTACCCGTCCAGTGAGGATAGTAGGCGATTCTATAGCATACCTGAGGGCATGGCTTGACGGCCATCCTTTAAGGAATGACCTAAGTGCCCCGTTATTTTGCAATTTATCCGAAAGTATAAGGGGAAGGGCTATGACCTATGACGACGTTCACAAGGAGCTAAACAAGATACTGAAGAGGGCCGGAATCCAGAGAAGGATATATCCTCATCTGTTCAGGCACACAAGGGCATCCATGCTTGCTTCTAGGGTCGCAGAAGCTCCGCTGGAGGCACAGATGGGATGGGTACCGGGAACAAAGCAGATGGCTACCTATGTTCACTTATCAGGCAAGCAAACCGATGAGGCGATTCTTAAAGCCTATGGCGTCGAAGTTGAGAAATCAGGAAACAAGGAACCACTGCCTATCAAGTGTGCCAGATGCGGATCACTCAATCCGAGTAATGCAAACTATTGTCGTATGTGCTGGCTTCCGTTAACGATTGAAGCGACGCTTGAACTCAAGGAGAAGGAAGAACACATACGGAGGGAACTTGAGAACAGAGGCTTGATAGATCCAAAGATCAAGGCACTGATCGAGAATATGCCTGAAACTGAGAGAACGGGAATACTAGCTTCCATTATTGAACTTGCATTGAAAAATAAAGGAAATTAAGAAACTGTTCTATAAATAAAGTTGTTCTCGTTTGTAACTGTCATCGTCGTTTTCCAAACTATAAATTAATCCATTATGCGAAGTATACAACTTTCTATTAATTTCAAACAGAAGTCCTTTGGGCTAAATAGAGGAAATTAACCCTACAAATCCAAAACTAATATTAAAAAAGAATCTAACCACTCTGCCATAAAGTTATCGAGGACCATTTGGAGAGGTATCTTTTACAATAGTACCTATACTTCCGCAATTTGGGCACAGCTTCAAGAGCGCTCCACTCGT
The DNA here is from genome assembly GCA_021833045.1 of Thermoplasmata archaeon. The sequence continues at coordinate 15,233 of JAKBGP010000015.1, read as the reverse complement.
GAATGTATAGTTGCAGTTTTCACATATATATTTCATGACTTATCACTTTTTCCCAAATACTTTCCAGCGTCATTCCATGAAAATGAAGATGTTTTTTTCCAATTCGGGTAAGTATAACCAACACTTTTTAGATTTTCATTTTCAAGCCGCTTTATTTCCGTTAGGTATTTTGCAGTCATATCTTCTGTATGATCTAAAAGCGAAATTAGTTTTATTGTTACCTTCGGGCTAAGCCTGTGGAAGGTTCTAAACCGAGTTGAAAGATCAGTTCCTTCTAGATAACCAGTTAGTTCAGAGAGGACAAAGCCGGGGTCAACAAACCTTGCTCTAGCAGCAGCTAGAATATAATCATTTTTAGCATGCCCATTTTTCATGGCATATCCTTTTATGGTCGGGCCGACAGTATACCATTTCAGTTCATAATAGCCTGTCAGTACCCTTGTCTTTTCCCTTCTTGTGCAGAAGAGCAAATACTTCAATTTTTCATTAACGATCGATGATCGCATCATGGGTTCACATGTACTGAAGAGCCCATAAGTTTTAGTTTCAATATTTGGATCAGATTTACTGTCCGTTTCACTGCTTATCCTTCTTACGGGCACATCAGAATAAGGGTCAGAATAATAGAAAGATAAGAATCCACCATTTCCAGGGTCGCCATTAATTTCAACCCAAGGTGGGTTTGGAGGGATGTAATCCACCGAATTCGTATCATCAGATTCTTTATTCTTCATATATTATCATCTCCCCGCTACCTTGCACACCCTCCAATCACTGACTTGCTATATGAAGGAGGGCCTTGAGGTTTTCGGCCAGCTACTAGTGCACACCTTTCGACAGCATCAGAAAACTCAGCAGGATTCCAGTTTATAACTTCTATGCCCTTGGAACTCAAGTAGTCAGGAACAGGTGCATCTTCTTGGTTTTTCAATTTTATACCAATCACCCCATTTCCTCTTGCAATACTGTCCTCCACTTCTGTTCTTACCCATTCACTATCTTTAGTGTTTTGACCAATCAAAACCACAGTGACTGAGGTCCCATCCATCTCTTCCCTTACCCTCCTTTTAATATATGATTCATTATCACTATTAACTGGTGTTAAGAGATGCCTGCCTACAAATGTGAAATCGACTGATCTATTCCATTGTAGCAAAGCAAATCCCCGTGCCTGTTCACGATCATCGTGCTGATATGAAATAAAAACTCTTCTACCCATTTTTCACCATTAATTATTATCAGCTAAACTACTTTACACACTGCTACTTAAGCTTTTGCACCGTGTCTATATCTCCAAATTTCATGCTCTCTGCTAATTGCCAATTCAAACAATTTAACGATCTTGCAGGTTTCATCGGCAGAAGGGGACTCTGCACGTTCTTTGATTTCCTTTAACTCTAAGAAAGTGTTTTTGTAAGTATACTCCAATTCTATGAAGCGCTTTGAGTTACCGTAGGACTGCAACGAAAGAATAATTGCCACAAGCAGGTCGATCACTTCGAGGTATCCATGGTAAATTAAGCCAAGAACCAATGATAAGGCCAGCGAAATGAATATGACAATCAGCATTGATAAGTAAAAGTTTTTCCCTAACAACCCATTGCGGTTTGACTTGTTCTTATACCAGTTTATTTGGTCATCCATTCTATATCGCTTGTAATAATCGAATTTCTGCATTGTGTCACTGAGCCTCATTTTATCAATATAATCTGTGACATAAAACCCACCTTTCTCGTCACCCTGAATAGAGCCACACTTAATGTCCAGTGATTTGACCAACTTGGTCACAGTGCTTATAAAATATGACCTGCTATCTGATGTCTTTGCTGGAGTTCCAGTTCCAAAGGAGTCACATGACATAAAATATAACCAGACTTCCCGTTTAATAGATTCAGAAACGGACCTCGTTATCTGCCAAGCCAATGCATACTTCTCTGCTGGCAAGAGTGTGTTGATCAGAACAAGTACCACAAGGAGAAGGAAAGGTAATATTGCCATAGGAAAGTCGTAGTTAAGAGTGACAGATAGGATTACAAAGAGTGGTATGCAAATCAAGATGATACTCTGTAACTTCTGAAATCTAAAGTAGTCGTTCTGATACTTTACCGAACATGAATCAATATACCGCCAGACATCAGGATAGAATTGTGTCAGATTCAACTCAAGGTTCTGTTCCTCTGATTTCAATTTCTCTTCATTCATAAGCCAATCGAATATTACTTCTTTCTTAGTTCTTCGACTCGCTTTATTCGTTCAAGGTAGGATTTTTCTAGATCCATATCAAATAGATTAGAAAGCTTTAGTGCAAATACAAGAATATCTGCAATTCTATCCTTAGTCCCTAATAAATCAACTGCTTCTCCGTGATGACTTTTTTCGCAATATGTTGCGAGTATCCCTGTCAGCTTTGCCAAGTGAAAGGTTGAATGCTCAATCTGTTTTTCCTTTGAAAAACCCATAACATCCTTGTGAAATTCAACGTCATGTTTCTGCTGGAACCTCTGTAGTTCACGAATGTTCATTTAATTCAACCTTTCCCTAATTTCTACCAAATTTTGAAAGACGAAGTCGTACCGATCCTTTGAAATCTTATGGTAATTTATAACAGCAGAGGGGTGATATATTGGAACTATTATACGGCCATTTGTTTGAATCACATTCCCACATACTTCATCCATTTTCACATTTCTGATGCCTGTTAGATGAGACGTTACTATTCTACCAAGTGTTACAATAATTCTGGGCTTTGTAAACATGATTTCTTTCAACAAGTGCAGCGAACATTTGTTTATTTCAATATTTTTTGGATCTCGATTGTGACCGTAGTCATCCGTAGGATTGCATTTTACAATGTTTGTTATGCTGACAATCATACCTTCACCTTCCAAATAAGACACCATTTTGCGAAAGAACGATCCAGAACGATCCCTAGTAAAGGGTTTAGCAGATATCTCTGCACCAAACCTTCCAGGAGCCAAGCCAATGAACAGAAAATCTGAGAATGGAAAAAGTTCTCCTGGAACAGGAGATTCACAATAGTTTGACAGCTCACATCTTTTGCAAGTAATTACTTCAATTTGATCTTGATAATGATTTATAAAGGCTTGCTTCCTTGTGTTAACGTCTAGTTCAATTGTTTCAGACACAATTGCATTATGTATCTTGCTATATTATAAGATTTCGCTTAAGGAGAAAACGGTCTAATGTATTAACTCGAACAAAAATAGAATGATAAAATTACACACAAAAGTAAATAGGTTATAAACGGGTCCGGAGGTATGCGCTTAATGTTCTAAGCGAACACTGTGCGTTCTGACTTAATTACATTCGCACTTCTTTATCGCAGAAGTATCCACAGTTGCGAAGGACTTAAAATAAATGTGGTGTCCCTCATAAAGAAAGATTTAGATAATTCTTGACTTATTTTCATTTGCATTTTTTACTGATGATCTTTTTACAAAGTTAACTGTGAATATACCATCCGTTGTGATGCTAAGCGCCTTAGTTTTATGACTTGGTTTCAGATATTCTTCTTTGAGTAGCCCTTCCTCAATCAGGGTTCGCACCAATTTTGAAAAGGTTCCCTTTCGTGCAACTGGGTATCGCCCAGAATCATTTTGTCTTTTTGGTTTATAAACTTCTTTGAACTCATCAAAAGCTTCAGAATAAAGGATAAAACCATTTTCACCTTTAGTGGCTTTATTCACAATTGAAAGAACTTTAAACTTAAGACTTTCAGGGTCTAGACTTTCAGGTTGAATTCTAGGTACTGAGAATTCAAAAATCGTGCCATCCTTTTCAACATAATATGCAGAGCCATTTATCCAAACTGACATCGTAAACAGATTCAGGGGTAGAACTTTCTTGCCGCCTGTAATATTAAAGTAAAACTCAGATTCTGGGTATCTATCCCTTAGATCAAGTATTTTATCTCGAACATCATGTAAATTATCTGCATCCACATTTATGTCGCTTACCTGAATTCCCACACTTAAGCCTATTTTTTTCAACTTTTCAATAGAAGATTTAATCTCAGAATCTTTCTTAGCATCTATCTTTTTGGTGTGGAGATCTAAGAAAACGAAAACACGATCTATCTGGAATTTCTTAATTGCTGAAATAAAAGTCTTGTCCACGCTTTTCCCCTCAGAGAAAATATGAACGAATTGCTTCTCAGACGTAGTTTTCCTTGAGATCATTCTTTGTACATACTAAATAATAATAAAACTGTTTCCATATTGAGAAACAATTTCTGCATAATGGTAAATCTTCAGTAGAGATATCATGTTAATGGAATACAAAGAAAATATTGTTGAATGCAGTATAAGCGGCCAGTTGGCTTTCTTTAGTGTGCCCTGTAATGAAGCACGGACTGAAGACTCTAACCCAAGAAGTATAGCAATTGTAGACGGTCTCAATATTGCGTATTCAAGAAATGATAATCATGCAAGGTTTGAAGACATTATAAGAACGGAGAAGTTGCTGAGTCAGCATTTTGACGAAGTTGAAATCTTCATTGATGCTTCGGGCATTCACAAAATAGACAATAAAAAGGCTCTTGACGATCTGATCAACAAAGGAAAAATTGTGCTCTGCCCGGCAAGAACCATGGCAGACGACATAATATGGCTAAGAGGACTCTCTCTTGCAAATAGGAACTATACAGTTTGGATAGTGACTAATGATACGTTTCCAATAATGCGACATTACGATAAAGAGGGAAGAATCAGGAACCTAACAGTTACAATAATGAGGTCAGGCGATATCTATCTTTTAGAACGAGAAATTAAATACCTTGATACGAAATCTACATTTGAAGTGAAAACAGAAGTGATAGAACCAAGAGACGAAAATAAAGGATGAATGGAATGTTGGACTCTTTGATTGATGATAATAGCAACACCACTTTTGACCTCATTGAAAAAGGATCAGTGCATCTACTGCTGTGCGGTCACTCTACTGCTCATGTGAAAGAGATAGTCGAAAAGACTAGTCCAATACACATTGAATTGCTCACCTCCAAAGAAGTATTCGATAACGCAAGCGACCTGCTCAAAGAACTAAAGTTAGAATCAAAGGCGATAACAGTCATACCCGCTTTCACAAATTCTGCTCTAAGAGATGGTATCAGGGCAATAATTGCCAGGTTTCTATCACTTAAACAAACTTTTCCCGACCGAAGAGTCTATTTCGGTGTAACTGGAGGAACAAATCTAATGGTAGTTGAGGCGGCGCTGTCTTCTTTGACTGTAGGAGCAGATATGCATTATATCTTGAAGGAAGGTTGTTCAGGGCATAATGAAGGAAAGATCCTTTTGTTCAACCCCTATGAGATTAGAGATTTACTGTCAATGAAATCCGATAGGAGAAGCACTGATGCCAGCTCGTGACTTGCAGGATCCTCTCTATTTTGCAAACCTGGATAACAAGGGGAATTATCTCAGAGAATATTCCTCAAAACAACTCTCAATCTATATAAGCTACCTAAAACGATACCAGAATTATCTCAAATCTTTTTCAAATTCCATGAGCTTTCAATGGAAACTTGAAATCATCCAGAGCAATTACATCAAAGTTGCATCGGCGTACGCAATACAGATTTCCATACCGCAGAATATAGACAAGACTGATGAGGAGCCCTATAAAACGATTTTGAATGATATATTGGAAGGAAGCATTCGCACTCTTTACTATTACGAGGTCGTGAAAGGGTCAGAGAATAAAAAACAAAAGAAAAGAATAAAGATATTGGATATTTTTCAAGACGACCAAGTTCTTATTGTTGATAAGCTCCCGCAAAGTGAAACATTATATCCTGATATATCAGACCTGAAAATTAACCGTGAGGTGCAAGCATTTACCAAGCTAATTGATAAACCAGACAAGGAAATGATTCCACTTCTTATGCTCTCTGTTCGAGAACAGGATGCAGAGTGGGAAGATATGAAAAAGATCGATGAACCCGATTGGAAGTTGCTGACAGATGATACAATCCAAGGAGTTATGGCTCAGAGAAATGCTGTGAAAAAAGCACTTGCCACACCAGATTTCGCCATCATCGAGGGCCCACCAGGGTCAGGGAAGACAACTGTCATTTCAGAAATAATCCTGCAACTTGTGAAAGAGGGAAAAAGAGTGCTTGTTGTTGCTTCGACACATGTTGCGGTAGACAATGTGCTTGAACGTTTAGGAAAGTTTGGAGAAATAGTTGTTCCCATTAGGATTGCACCTAGGGATCGAAGCCTTCCCGAGGAGGTTGCGAAGCTTACGTATGATGAGTATGTCAGCACGTTCAAGGATGATCTGATACGTGGCTTGTCCGCTAAGGATAATCGTTCTAAAGTTGAGAGTGACTGGTTGCTCAGTTTACAGAGTAACAACGCAGACACTCTAATACAGGAACTCCTAGATTCGACAATAAATGTGGTATGCGGTACCACTATAGGCGTTCTTCAATATCCAAGGTTGAAACATGCGATTATATTCGAGAGATTCGATTCCGTCTTTGATGTCATGATATTAGATGAAGCAAGCAAGACCACCTTCACGGAATTCCTTGTCCCTGCTATGTTCGCAAAAAAGTGGATCATATCAGGTGACCCGAAGCAACTCTCTCCATTTGTTGAACAGAATCTAATTGATGATCAGGTCAAAGGTATTCTTGAAGACATATACCATAAATGGTTCAGGAATGATGACAAAGGTTTTAGCTACAAGGAATTCGAACAAGTCTGCCTATCTGCATCCTGGGCAATCAACTGTATAGAAAAGAAAAAGGATGGAAAGAAGATTTCTGCATTGCTCCCTTCAAGAGGGCAATCCAGGAACTATTCATTTATCCTTGAAACGCAGCTAAAGAGTTTGAATTCAGATCTTATAATACATAATTTTACCAAGCACTTCCGAGATGCTACTGATCGATGCATATCCATGAACGCAGCTGATGTTTTACTCGAGGACATCAATTCACTCGGTCCTAATCTGGACTGCATTCCAATTGATGCAAGCCCTCTTCCTGGGTTTCAGATACCAAGGGTACTCAAATACAGACAAAATTATCTCTACCATCAAAATGACTCGAGAATAGTATCTCAAGATGGACTGCGGGACGAAAATAGTAGGGAGAATTCTCTGGCGAGCCAGATTTCCTGGAGGATTATAAGAGCATATGAATTAAAGAGCCTTCCTGAACGTTCAATGAAATACAGAAAGGAGGTGAAGCAGCTATTGCCTGCGTGGCAGGCCGTGAACGGCGAGGTTGAGAACAAGATTGCCAATATTGAAACAATTTCTCTCCCCTCAGTGATCGAAGCTCTAATACTGGGAATAGGCAGACGCCCCGGAGGTTCTGTTTTGGTTTCTGGATTTGACCAAAGGCTTAAGAGAACTAGATGGCAGAGGCTCACTCATCAACTAAGAATGCATCCGGAAATATCCTACTTCGCCAGAAAGTTTGTATATTCTGATTCAAAGGGAAAAGCATTTTCATTAATGGATGGAGAAGTCAACAGGGACTGGTCGTTTCAACGATACGCAAAAAGGGTATCATGGATTAACGTTAACGGCAAAGAGCAGAGGTCCGGAAAGCATGGTGGTGTCTGGAACATCTCCGAAGTGGATGCTGTGATGGAAGAAGTTGGAAGCTTTGTGGGTTGGGCAGAAAAGAATGGAAAGCCAGACGGGAGCTATTGGGATGTCGCAGTATTAACATTCTATGATAAGCAAACAAGCGAATTAAGAGCAAGGCTTCAAGGCTCCTACGGCGGTAAGGGTTCTTACATAACATTGGGTAAAAGGAACGTCAAGTTGTTTGTTGGAAATGTTGATTCCATGCAGGGAAGAGAGGCAGATATCGTCTTTCTCTCAATGGTGAGAACTAAACATGCTGGATTTCTTGACAGCCCAAACAGGTTGAATGTCGCCATTACTAGGAGCAGATACCAGCTCGTAATACTGGGCGATCACAGTTTTTTCAAAAAGTTGGATGGTGATTTCTTGGTTACAAAACTTGCCAATGAAATAACGCCCGAATTTAAGATGGCTGGAAACCAGAGGGGAATGCATGATAAATGACAAACTGAGACTCCGCAGGAAACTTGATACTGACTGCTTCGAATGCATTGCAACATTTCGTTCGAATGCAAACAGGCCCGATATTGAAGCATTAATAGGTCTGTTGAAAGAATACAATATAGTAACACCGGATCTGATAATTGATCATATGTTACCTCATAAACCCCCTGCGATGGCAAAAAATCTTATTTCCAGGTACATGGAGCTTGGGTTTCTAGATGAATCTGGAAGGGCAGGACCATATGCAGAATACGCTCTTGACGGCGATATTATGTTACCAGAAAGGGGGAAATACAAAATATTTTCCACCTCGGATCCTGTGATTTTACAGCGAATTATCAAGGTTTCTTATTCAGATGATCCAGATAGAAAAAAGGAAGCAGGAAATGGCCAGGAAAAGACAGTTGCTACCAGTGCTCCAAAACCAATACACATTCCAGATTACATGCTTGACGCAAAAGGGAAAAAATGCTTGGTCTGGTTTGATGGCAGGAAGAACATAGTTCTCGAATCCGTAGAACCCATGGGAATTCCGTTGTCCGAGACAATTGACGTTTCTCTTGAAGTAGAACTTGGTCACAACTTCAATCGAGTGATGCTTAAGAATCCAAAGGAAAAGGAACCTATAACTATTGGTGAAACGCCTCCTCTTGACCTAGAATCGATCTGGAAACAGATGTTGTTGAGCCCCAGACTTGCTACTTGGAGTGGTGGCCCCATCGATCTTGGGAAATTAAGGGTGAGCTTTGAAGAGACCACGCCACAAGAAAGAGAAACTTTTACCAGGAGGATACAATCTTTTCCGGTATTTACTGACAGTCTTGAAAGATTCATGGTAGATGATTTTAGCGTTTCAATTACCCCTCGTACCAGGAAGGATGCAGAAAAGTGGGTAAAATATAACATGCTATCAAAAATCAATGACTACCTTTCAGAGAAAGAGTATCTTGTTCTTTCGGCAACGGTTGAGGATAAATTCAAAGAGTTCAACCTGAATATGCCAGGAAGAGAAGAACTGTTGAAAGCTGTCGACGAAAACTTCTATAAATCTTCAGAGGAGGCGATGAGAAAACGTTGGTATCTGCTAGCACCAGTCGATCTGACGGAGGTGAAATGAATGCTGGGACCCAAGAAAATTAAACACATAATTGATAATGGTGATATCTTGGCCGGACCGGTCCTCGTTTCAATGAAACCAAGCCTCAGCAAGCCAGTTATAACCGATGATTCTGGAATATTCCAGTCCGGAACAGACCAAGCGATCGACACGGTCTTGAACATTATTCGGGGCGCTAAAGAAATTCTATGCATTTCTAGTTTCATGATTCAGGAGTCAGAAATAATATCCGAAATTGAAAAAGCTATTGAGAGACGTGTGAGGGTCTATATGCTCACCGCCCCTGAACACCAGGTGAATAGCAGGTATGAGGATGATGACTCTGATTTATCAGAGAGGAACGTGGCCCTGATAAATCTTCTTAAGAACCTGGGCCAAAAGATGTTGATAAAGACTGCAGAACATCTCCACTCTAAATTCATGCTGTCGGATCCCGAAACAAATCCAAGGGGTGCTGTCTTTACAAATAATCTGACTAAACGTGCAATGCAGGAGAATCTGGAGCTCACAGTGATATTGGAACCGGATGCGGTAAAGGAGTTATTTCACCAGTTTCTGACAGGTTTTTGGTTGGAGGCGGAAAGAGAGGTTTGGCTAGAAGGTTCAGACTCAAGGCTCCGTACGCAAAACAAGCACCTGGAATTCCTAAATCCAGAATATTCACCGCAGAAATTATGCTGGACCATGAAGGAAAGTAAATTGCTGTCTTCTCTTCTAATGAGTGCTATTAAATCTGCACAGAGGTCAATTTCTCTATCTGCATGGTCGTTTTCCATGGAAAGCACCGTAACTCAAGAAATACTTAAGCGGGCACAAGAAGGGATCAGTGTGAGAGTCTTTACAAGACCGAACAAAGGAAATGCGGAATTTATAAAGGGGATAATTAATGCAGGAGGACAAGTATTCTGTCATGATCTTATGCATGCAAAATCTATCCTAGTCGACGAAAGCTTCGGTATCATCATGACTTCTAATTTTTCTCCATTAGGTCTTGACAGCGGGTTTGAGACTGGTGTCATCCTGAACAAAGAGCAGTTGAAAGTACTTGGTAGAATCCATACGGAATGGGTTTCGAGAGCACTAAACCGTTCAGAGAAGAGTATACGATATAGAGAGATAAGAGAAAGTTTTCTGGATCCAGCAGCATTGATGACCAAACATGAACCTCCGGTGCTAGTGAAGGAAATAGGGCATAACGAAAACGTTTATGCGTCTTCCATGTCAGACTACAGAGATGGTATTTACATGTTTCGAAGAAATGCAGACAAACCCATTGCCATAAAAGAAGTCCATTTATTCAATCTATGGCCACCAAGACCCCCGAATGGATGTAAGAAGGTCGGTAAGACCGATGATAAGCATTTCGATTTGTGTGAGTACAACGGCAAAAAGTTCTTACTTGTAGCAAATGAAGAGGATGTTGACTTGGCAATTCAACTGGAACAAAAATATCCTTACACAGCAGTTTCAGACTCCTCAACAAAAGGCAAATGAATCTATTTCAATTTGAGAGCACGAAGTGCATAGTATTTCCTGCGTAATCCTGGTAAATTGACGGATAATAAAAGAGTTGTAAAACTATAACATTCAGAGTCTCAATAACTGTCTTTCTTCGAAAGTATATTTTACCTTTTTTTAGAATGGTACAACAAATCAGATATACTCATAGAACCTTTCAATAGGCAGTTTTGTAGCAACTATTTGCAAGTTGCTGACATGTTCAACCAGTTTTTTATAGTATATAACACATTTATATGCGAAATAATAGGTTATGCTAAGAAAGAATTGAGGCGTAGTTTATAAGCAAAATGCTAAAAACTATCGAATTGAAACTTTCTCCTTGTTGCAATTTGCGTGAATTCTATTATTCTCAGATATAATGTCTATCATCGTTCTATGGTCCTTCCTTTTTTTAATTACTATGGGTTTTTAGCTGCACCTAAGGCATGAGTAAACTGGAAACAAAGATAAGGAACATGCCATCCTGTGCAGATTAAAGTGGTACGCCCATGTATTCTCACTTACCTCAGGACCAGCATGATCAACTTAGTTGATCTGTCTATTTAATTCCCCTCATCTCATGCTGTTTATCAACTTTCTAATCTCTAAAAATTCTTGCATCGCCTTTTTCTCCTCCTTCTCTCTTACTTTCCTTAAATAAACATCCTTGAGTTCCTTATATCCTATCTCTATTGCACCATCGATAAATTCTTCCCTCGACATGCCCATCTGCTCAACGGACTCGAAAATAGGAGTGTGCTTTTCCAGGGCAACAACGATTTTACGCATTTCAAGCTCGTGCTCAACGGTCAGGGTTCCAAGCTTCTCGCCCATGACCTTAACATGCCTCTTCATGATATTTGTCCTGATTTCCTCCTCGGGGACCGGTCCCTTTGCTTTGAATCTTCAGGAGGTGGTTCTTCATCATGGTGCCGTCCCCGTTTCTTGAATTTTAGGCTAAGGTTCTCTGCATAATTGTATATTGTCCTTTTGGACTTTTTCGTTTCACTTGCAATTTCCTTGGTAGAATATCCCTCTTCTATAAGCAATCGAATGTTTGTATCAATAGATGGATCATGACGCTTCACAAATGGAATGCTCAGTGTAGTATACTTCACTAATTTTTTTACCTATTAATGCAACAAATTCGGAAAAAAGATAGTGCAATATCAGCGGACCTATAGAAATAGCCACTCGGTAAGCATTGCACTAATTGCATTGCACTAATTCATAGCAAGCCATTCATTGCACTATCTATCAGTGCAATAGTGCAATATGCTTCACTAATTGCAGTGAAGTGAGGGTTTTCCATAGTAATAGCGGGTCTGCCACTAATTCACAGGGAAAAAATTGCACTAATTCATTGCAGTGAATGCAATGCACTATCTGTTTTTGCCCTTAATCATGTATGCATCATGGAAGTAAAATATGGAAATTCATGCTAAAAGTCCCACTAAGAATCAGTGAAAGACGTAAGACGTCATGGCATGTTGTCGCCTGAAATTTGATGTGAAGAGGAAAATGCCTGAAGTGGATGTATCCTGTATTGGTCTATCACCCCAAATAGTTCATTCATCTGGTTCTATCAAGCAATTCTTATTTATTCAATCATTCTGGCAAAAATTTCTTTTTTTGTTTCATAAAAGCCGAGATGCTCAGATTCTGGAACTGTATATCACAGTGGGCATTCAACAAAATAAAATAGATGTGAATTCACAATACAAGACAGAATTAGAAATCTTTCTTGAAGGGTCCTATCCATGACTCATATTTGTTGCTTCTTATATCCTTGGGAGGATCTATTGACCTGCAAACGAAATACCTATCCTTTCCATTGATTCCAATATAGAATGTTTCTCTATCCATATTGTAGGATTTAACCTCTTCTGGAGTGAAAACTAAAGTTGCCGTGAACATTGTTATTCTGCCTTTTCCACCGGTTTTTAAAAAGGATGGGAAGTACACGGTAAGCACAATAAAATCGAGATTTTTGTCTATTTTGTCCAGCTTGTTGAACCATCCATGATAGTCTATATGGTATTTCTTGCGATCTGCTGGAGGTGTTTCATAACACCTGGAACTTTTCACTTGGAATGTTTTGACTTTTCTGCTTTCTAATTTGAGAAGTGCCACATCGTAATACTTCTGCTGCCTGCTTGCTGGGATTACGACGGAGTAATCATCTTTGTCAAAGCTGCTTGCGAGAGCATCAGCGAATTCGAATTCTGAATATTCCAGAGTGAAATCAGGCTTCAAGGATATCTCCCTCTTTGTGATATCCGTCCCAGGTTGTAAAGATAATAATAAAGCTCTTTGCAGGTAGAGTAGTGCATGCTATGCTTAACAAATTGTTCAGGAGTTTGTAAAATCTCATTAGATCTCGGGCATTGCAGATTTATATTAGAGGCCATTAACATTGCCTCTTCTCTTGATGATCATGATGCTTTACTTTCGGCATTCTTAATATACTCTTAATATACTATACTTGACATCTATTTTTACCTGTTGCTACACCACAACGGGTAAAATAATTTGTAAAGTGTCTGCGGATCCATAGGAATAGCCACTCAGCATACAATAGACAAAACACTTTACATTGCTCGACAAACTTCACGTCACTTTACATTTTACATGTAAAGTTGTATAGCATGCTCGACAAACTTTTGTCTAGCGTCTATTATCCATAGTAATAGCGGCTCAGCCGTCAATTTACAGGCATGTCACTTTACATTTTTACTAGACACACTTTACTTTACATTCGATTTTTGGCTATAATCATGTATGCATTATAGCGGTAAATCATGTGAAATAATGCTAAAACTCCCACCAAGAATCTGTCGAAGACATAGGAGGTCATGGCATGTTGTCGACTGAAATAGGTTGTAAACTTTAGGATCTGTAAAGTACATACATCCTTCATTGGAACCCCGATCCATTCATTGATTTGGTTTTATCATACGAATCTGACTTATTCAATCTTTTTGACCACTATTTCAAATTTTACTCACGACATTCCATAATAGACTTTCATAAAATTGAGAAAGATTTTAAGCCTTGGAAATATTCAATAATCCTCCTTCTCTTTTCCAGTGATGTCTATATCCGAAGCTATCATTGATATTAACGAGGCGTTCCTTCAAAGAAAGAAATTTTACAAGGGTATATCGATCAAGGCAGCCTTTGTCAAAGAAGATGGTAATTGGAAAAACCTAATAATTGTGGTGACACCAACAACCAATGTTTTGTCAGATAAAAAGAAACTGGATTACGGTGACTTTGTGATTTTGAAGTCATACGTTCCTCTGGATGTTTTCCAACGACTGATATCTGACCTGGAAAAGAACTATACGATGAATGTTGACGATATTACAGTTAACATTGAGAATGACATTACATTATTACATCTGTTTTCATACCCTTGGGGCCAAAACTTCGTTTCTTCCTTAGGTTCCGGAGACATTGAACGGTTGGGAACAAAGTGGCCCTCAAAGGCATTTATCTTGGGAAGTACACAAAACATAAGCTTGCCGGAATTTTCAATAAATAAATGGGTACAGAAAGGCCTTCCGATTTATGCCGACATACCTAATGCTATAGAAAATGAGCTGGAAATTAAAGGATTTGGCTCTGCCCTTTACTGGCTGAGGAAAATAATTTTTGTTATTCCAGATTATAGGGCAAGATTTACAAAGATCACCATTCGAAGCCATTCAATAGTTGTACACATCGAGGTTTCACCAGAAGTTAAAGAAAATCTTGTCATAAAATATATGACCATGTCTCCACTCGGGGAAGAACATCCCTGGAGTGAGATTCCTATAGATGGAGGTTCTGTCACAATAGACTTAAGGAATCCCCCTTCCTTGTTTTACTGCTTTCTTGTTACTGAAGAATTAGAAGTAATTGACATAGTTCGATACGACGAAAACTATGGATATTTCTCTAGGGACTGGATAGAGTATGACGAAGGCAAAGACGAGGTCGAATATCTCGCATCTCTTGGCGAGGGGCAGTATCTGGAGTACAAGAAGGAACTCGGAAATAAGAAGGAATTCCTGGAGAGTGTTGTTGCATTTGCTAACAGTGATGGAGGCACAATAGTGCTAGGCGTTGATGACAACGGCAACATAATAGGATGTGGAAATACAAGTAAAGAGCAAGTTGAGCAAATTGTTAGCGACAGCATCATTCCATTTGTCTCGGTTGAATCCACTCTAATAAAATATAGCAATAAGCCGATACTTCTTATGAGAGTGAAAGAAGGTAATGATAAACCCTACTACCTGAAAGATGGAAGCAAGGTGGTATCTTATGTAAGGAGAAATGGGTCTGATCTTATGATGCGTTATGATGAAATAGAGGAAATGTATCGTAAAAAATATAGCAAGGAAGGCGGACCTTTCGGGTAGGCTGTATTAATGCTGGGCCTTTAATTCTTTGGATTGCATCTTAAAATTGTCTCGGTATAAGCCTTGTTCAAGTTTAAAAATAAATCCATTGCATCATCTCCCCTTGGCTTCCCGTATTCTCCCTCATCCTCTTC
>JAKBGP010000250.1 GCA_021833045.1 Thermoplasmata archaeon | reverse complement strand
TTGCACTTGAATCACTGTTTCTTGTAAGGAGAAAATTCAAACGCGATGCATTTTCCTATGAGAAAATTGAAACCTACCCAGATGGAAATTATACAGTGGAGGAACTTTTCTTTGATCTGCTTAATTCCATGGGTCCTATGACCCTTGATGAGATTTCAGTCCGTTTCCCTATTGAAAAGGACAGGATAGTAAAAACACTGGAATTACTGGAATCAAGAGGAAAAATTACAGAAGAGTATGTGACTCCAGTATTTGCAAAGCAATACATTGTTAAGGGAGATCTTGAAAGAATCCTTAGCACAGCGTCTCAGGAACCAACAGCCCTTAGAATAAGCCGTTATATGAGAAAGTTCAAAAACACTGATGAGTATCTTGAAAATCTTGGATTTTATGTGAAGGAGGAATCTCTAAGGGCCAGACTTATTTCTGATGGACAAAATCATAATGAGATCAATATTCCTGTGATTCGGGGAAGATTCTTCAAGCACAGACCTGCTGTCATGGAAAGGAAGCTGGCCATGGCCCTGCAAAAACTGAGAGAATCACCATTGGATGAAAAGGAGCAGAGAATATATGATTTTCTGAAGTTTGGGGCTGTTACACTTGATGCGGTCTCCAGAGAAATTAATATAGATCCAAAGGAAGCAAGACAGCTTCTAAGATCGCTGGAACATAGAGTTCTCGTTTCGGAGCAAGACGATACATATTCAAGAATAAACATGGAAAATGACCTTGATAGAAAAAGCGCCATGAAAATTCTCCTGGATCGTTTTGGTCCCCTGACACAGAATGAAATAATGAATTCATTCTGGTTTTATATCAAGGCTGGAGACATGGATGGAATTGAAATGCACTCAGGCTTGCGTGGAACATATTACGGGAAGTTACCAGAACCTGTTGAGGAGAGCATCATGCTTCCCATGGGAGACCCCGTTTCCATTATAACAGGAAGGCTTGTTACAGAGGCAAGCAACCTCAATACCATGTTTTTTGCGAAGAACAATCTGGTATGCATCCTATCACTTGAACAGACACAGGAGGGCATATGGATAGATGATCTAATAGTTGAAAAAGAGGATCTTCTTCAGAGCTTCTTTGATTACCTTAATGAAAGATTTGGTGGAAATGGACTTTCTATTATTTTCACAGGAGTAAGGGAAAACCTATGGGGTATGCTTGAACAGAATGGTTTCAGGAAGATAAAGGATGTCGCCATAAGAAGTGGTTCTGAAACAGAACTTTTATACAGTGATGAACTTTTCCAGAGGTCTCTCTACTGCTATTCTCAATCAAGGATGACAAGAAGAACTGTCATGGATTCCATAATGGAGGCCAGGCTTGGTATAAGGGATGCAACGGAAGCATATGCTAATGGTATCAGATCAACCGATGTTGACAGCTATTTCTATTCTGACATACTATTCAATTTCAACGGTCCAATGAATCTCAATTCAAAGGCGACAATGGAAACCATTTCACTTTACAGGACACTGAGGGGAAGAAAGATAGACAGGTTAGAGATGGATATATTAAAGATAATAATGGATTACCCGAAGACTGAGGAGGAAGTTCTAATTAATGTTCAGGGGTCTCATGACAGGGCTGTGGCATCCATCAAGGATCTCTGGAACAGATCCATAATATGCAAGGATTCTGATTCAAAATTCAGGTATGTCGTTGAAAAGTTTGAACTTAAGGAATCTGCCACCATTCTGGAAACAAAAATACTGGAATCCTATGGCTTTATAGATTTCCAGCTATTTTCAGAAATCACTGGAAACAGGGATGAACAGCTCTACTCCGTAACCATAGAAAATGTAAGAAAGAGAGATGGGTTAAAAAACTGTATTATCCTTGACAATAAGAGGGCAGTTCTTGTTAATGAAAGATTTCTTGACATGAAGAAAAAGTCTACAAAGCCTTTCATAATAGGACCAAGAGACCTGTTCAGCTACATATTCAGGAACCAGATTAAGAATCAGACCGGGGGGACAAGGAACTTTCTTCTTATAGATAATTTATCAGTAAAGGCATTCGCAACGGTAAAAAGGAACAGGAATGAATTAAAGATAGATGAAATGAGTGGTGAGAAAGAACTCAGGAAAGAATTTATAAAGGAATTCTCCAATTCTGGATACTCAATCAGGTTTTAATTACCAATTAACTTATATCTGAATTTATAATTATTCTGTAATGACCCTGTACTTTAATTTCAATGAGCTATCCATCCTAATTTCCGGCGTAAACGTGGTTGTCTCCCTTTTCTTACTGCTCGTTTCACTCAAGGCGGTGAGAAAGGGTGTCGGAATTATAAAGTACCTGAGTGCGTTTTTTGGGCTGGTACTTCTTGATTCACTGTATATTGTAATAACAAATTTTGGAGTGAACTTCCTGAGTGAATATAATCAGATCCTTCTTGAAATGACTGCACTCATTGTTATGCTGCTATTTTATTCTGGAATGATAAGAGGAAAGAAAAATTGACAGATGAAACTGATCCAAGAACCATCCTGATACATATTATAGAGAGCGAACCTGGGCTTCATTTCAGGGCACTTCAGAGAAAGACAGGAATGGCAGTTGGTCAGCTAGAGTACCATCTTTATAAGCTTGAAAAAGAGGATGAGATCATGATCAGGAAAGATGGTCGGTACAAAAGATATTTCCTCATTGCCTCATCAGACAATACCAGAAAGATTCTAGGATATCACCTGAGAAATAAGGTGAGCAGAAACGTGATAATGCTTTTACTGAGGAAAAAAGAAATGAATCTTGAGACACTCAATGAAAAAATAAAGGATACTCAAAAACTTAATGATGCCATAAAAGTTCTTCTTTCAGATAATATCATTATCAGGGAAAATGATCAGTTCAGCCTCAATAATCCCAGTTCGGTAAAAGAGTATATAAGAAAGAGCAGGAAATCATTCCTTGAAGAACTCTCAGATAGCTTAATAGATATGCTGGATGAGGAATAGATCATTGATTCTTCTTTCTGTACACATATCCTGAACCTATCATAAGCATTCCCACTATCAGACCTATAGAAAGGTAAACTGAGTTTTCAAGAATAATATTCACAACACCACTTTCTATATCCTTCACCGTGATATTCTTAAGTATATTCTGACCCGGGATGGACAAATAGGGATCATATGAAATGTTGGAGTATTTTCCTTTACCTGTGAAAACGTATGTAAGGGCATTTAGGTTCGAACCGTTTGGACCATAATTTAGTGTTTTCATTTCCCTTGCGATTCCATCCACGTAATATGTGCTGTTATAGAGGAAATATATATTTCTGTCCTGATCTATATGTAATCTTATGCCACTGTATAACTGATTCCTTTCAGTCATCCTGGCACCTGTAAAATTCTCCACCCCTATTCCATTTGAATAAGTTGAAAATACCGTTGGAATTATTATACGATATGTACCGCCAAGCGTTGAGTGTATATTCATCTCATAGGTGATTCTCAATGAGTTATTGTTTCCTACAAATATGTTACCGTTAATAGAAGTAACTGTATTATTATCCCTTACCTCGAAGATATTGATCGTCATGTTAATGAAAAGATAACCATAATTTAAGGGGAAAAAGCTCTCAGTTGATTCTGCCATTATACCTGGCATGCTTATCTCAAATACCCTTTCC
>JAKBGP010000249.1 GCA_021833045.1 Thermoplasmata archaeon | reverse complement strand
AGCAATGAGAAGAATTGATCCAGATATCATCCCTGCTATGACCCATGGATTTCCCCAACCCATTACACTGGTTCCATAGGGTAGAAGCCCATAGGTTAGGGCCAGAAGAAATATGGTCAATCCACTACCAAAGACTATATTGCCTAAATAATCAATTCTCTGTGTCATATCTCTTATGGAATTATCTTTGAGTTTCAGGAGAGACCATATACTTCCAAAAATACCAACCGGCACGCTAACCAGAAAAACATATCTCCAGTCAAATACGGAGAGTATTCCTCCCAATATAAGTCCTATAAACGATCCTCCAAGGGCTGCAACCTGATTGAGTCCCAGTGCCTTTCCTCTCTCCTTTACAGGGAAAGCATCCGTGAGAATGGCAGTGCTGTTTGCAAACAGGAAGGCCGCGCCTAAACCCTGAACCAGTCTGAAAACTATAAGTTCTATGGCACCTGTATTACCCTTACCTGGAGTAAGGAACAGCAGGATCGAGCCAACTGTAAAAATCACAAAACCCCAGTTAAATAACCTAGTTCGTCCATAAATATCTGAAAACCTGCCTATGGTAAGGAGTATTACAGCAGTTATAATATTATACCCCATTATAAGCCATATAAGATAGATAAAAGTTCCCGGGGCAAAGGGATTTACATCTATTCCTTTTGTACCAAGTATTGCAGGTAATGAAATTAGAATAATTGTACCGTTAATGCTTGCCATGAGCACACCAAGGGTTGTGTTTGAAAGAGCAACCCACTTGTACTTTACCATGATAATCAATAAGTAAATATTAAAACATATAAAGTACTTTTGATAATTTGTTTTTTTCCGGTTTACTCAGTTAAAAAATTAAAAAACGTTGTATAGGGTCGATACTTTCTGGGCTTATGGTCACAGGTAGCAAAACAGTGAAAATAACAGCATTCGGTGGTAGCTTCAGAAAAGATTCCTATAACACGAAACTTTTAAAGGAATGTCAGAAATTAATGCCTGAGGGTTCTGAATTAGAAATTGTGAGTATTAAGGATATCCCCCTTTATAATCAGGATCTGGATGAAAATCAGCCAGAACCTGTTAGAATATTTAGAAACCAGATCAAAAAAGCAGATGGTTTCCTCATTGCAACCCCGGAATATGACTTTTCAATTCCAGGGTTCTTAAAGAACACACTTGACTATATTTCAAGACCCCCAATGGAAAATCCCTTCACGGGGAAGATCGGAGCTATCATGAGCGCATCCCCAAGCATGCTTGGAGGCTCAAGGGCACAGTATCATTTAAGGCAGGTAATGGGTTTTATGGATGCAAGGGTCATAAACAGGCCAGAGGTATTCATAAGCTTTGCACATACAAAATTTGATGAAAATGGTCACTTAACAGATGAAATGGCCATAGATCTGATAAAAAAACTTCTGGAAAGACTTGTTGATGAGATCAGGAAACAGAAGAATATTTTGAACTAAATCGGATATTTTTCACAATTCTATTCTTTCAATTGAATTGGGATCAAATGCCATATAATCTTTTATGGGAATGAAGTCAAGTGACGGCTTAATATATCTCCACACTGCATCTTTCTTTTCCTTTCCATTTATATTTAGAGAATAATAATCTGCAGTTCCCTTGTAAGGACATGTCGACTTTGTTGAGGATTCCTTAAAATATTTGAGTTTTGCATCCCTTACCGGTATGTATACTGTATCTCCATGCCCCTGCTCACTTAGCATCAAAGCATCATCCGTTTCTACAATTACCACTCCATCGGAGATTATTTTAATATGTTTATCAATGGTTTTCACCGTTATTTTGTGATCATTCTTATTATAATCAATCACTGTTCTTTCCATACTGGCATATGCATAACATCGAAAATAAATTTTTCCTGTTAAATTCAGAGTAAGGAAATTAGCAAGGCTCCTGTGACTGAAAGAATAATACCTGACAGTTTTAATGTGGTAATTCTATCCCTGAAATAAAGAAAACCTATAATGGCAAGTGTGGCAGGGATCATTGCAACAATTGCTCCAGATACAATGAATACCCCAAGTTGAATAGAATATGAATAAAACACATTACCAAGCCCATCAAGAATACCTGCCATGAGTCCAATATAAACAGATGACCTTTTCATTGGAAGCTTCTGTGCTGGATGGTTGAGACTCAAACTAACAATCAAAACAAAAATAAAGCCAATTATACGACCCATGAATAGGGGAAGGGCACTGTAATGAACTAAAAGTATGGACTCTGAGAGAGGTAGATAGTATATTCCCCAGAATACATTTGCGATTCCAGCTATGATGAGAAATTTTCTTTTAGCTGGAGCATTCTGAACTGTCACAAGTACTGCTCCAAGAATTATTAGTAAAATGCCTGCATACTCAAAATAATTAACTGCTTCCTGCAGGAAAAAAATTCCTATAAAAATAACAATGATCTGCTGCACATTAAGGGTGACACCAGTGCTTGACAGAGATTCAACTCCCAGGCCACGATAGAAAAGCAGGTATCCTGTTCCCAGAAACAGACCCGAAAATATGCCCAATATAATAATATCCGGACTGAAGAGCCATCCACCATCCAGAAAAACGAAAACAAAAATTGGAAGTAAACCCATTCCCACTACAAAAACAGATATTCTATCTGGTCCAAGATCTCTGAGACCCTTCTTAATTAGTGAATTCGATCCGGTCCAGAACAGAAGAACAAGAAATGGCAGAGAAAAAATAAGCAGATCCATTTAACCCTTACACCAGATTCTGGGGAAGGACTAAGATGGTTAAAAAGTTATACTGTTATTACATATTGTAGCATAATTTGTAAATGGAAATTGATTGTATGACAGCTAAATTATATTCATGGAATGTCAATGGACTGAGAGCGTCAATGGATCATGGGTTAATGGACTTTATAGAATCGGTTAAACCGGATGTTCTCTGTATGCAGGAAACAAAAATTATGGGTAATTCCCTTCCTGTGGAATTACTTTCAGCAGGCTATAAGCTATATATCAATGAAGCTGAAAAAAAGGGATACAGTGGCACGGTCACATTAACGAAGGTTGAGCCACTAAATGTGACGAAAGGTATGGGAAACGAGGTATATGACAAGGAAGGGCGAATCCTCACACTGGAATTCAAAGACTTCTTCCTTGTAAATTCATATTTTCCAAATTCACGAAGGAACCTCGAAAGACTTCAGTATAAGCTAGATTTTAACACGGAATTTCAAAGGTGGATAAAGAATCTGGAGAAGAGAAAACCTGTCATAATATGTGGGGACTTTAACGTTGCGCACAGTGAGATAGATATAGCAAGGCCAAAGGAAAACCAGAAAAATGCAGGATTCACAATTGAAGAAAGAACATGGATGGACAATTTTCTGGACGATGGTTTTATTGACAGTTTCAGGGCAATTCATCAAACTGATGTAAAATACTCATGGTGGTCTTATATGGGAAGAGCAAGGGAAAAGAATATAGGCTGGAGGATAGATTACTTCATCCTTTCTGCAGCGCTTAAGGAAAAGATCATTTCAGCAGACATCATGGACAATGTGAAAGGTTCGGATCATGCCCCAGTATATCTCCTAATGAATTCCGAGCTTTAACTTCAGTAAAGTAGCCAAAATTTTGACATTACAATATATACAGAATTA
>JAKBGP010000248.1 GCA_021833045.1 Thermoplasmata archaeon | reverse complement strand
TGCCTTAACTTTTAAACTGGAGATAAAAAATTTATCTTACCTAAATATTACAGAAGAATGTCATTTAAAGACAAATATATTTCTGAAATTGTTAAAAATGTTAAGGAAAGAAATTTTCCAGAAGACTATATACACGAACCAGCTGATTCCATTGAGGTAAAGATAATAACTGGCACAGAGCTCTTCATGTACAGGAAGGATGAATTAACCAACCTAGTCATTGATGGACAGAGTTTACCATTTGATGATCCCTACATAGCTAAATACTATTATTTTTGTTCACTTCAAAGAAAGGAAAGTGTTATGGTTCCAGATAAGGAAACTGTGAGGAAGGTCATAAAGAGATTTGAAAGAGATTTAGATGAAGACCGAAACCTAGCATATTCTATTATGAATAATCTCTCTGAAGAAGAGAAAAAAAGCATAATGATAGAACTTGGTAACATATCCACTTTTTTCTTTATACTTTTCTATGACATAATAATGGATTGAATTGCCAGTTACAATTCATCCAATTCATTTTCACCTATTTTCTTTTGTTCTCCGTTTATGAGGTTTTTGATGGTTAATGATCTTTCAGTCAATTCCTTTTCCCCTATTATAATTGCATGAGTAAAATTCATTGATGAAGCATGCTTAAGTGAGTTTGAAATATTCCTTTCTGAATTTTCCATTACTGCGGTCTTACCATTCCTCCTCAATTTGTAAAGTAGGTTTGCTGCTTTATTTTTTCCCTCTCTTCCCATACCGACCAGGAAATATGAAGAATGCCCATTATCAACCTTCCATAAATTCTTCTCTTTTAGCAGGTTTTCAAGTACAGCATCTCCCATTCCAAATCCTACTGCAGGAATTTCTTGCCCCTCAAATAGCTGAGATAAGTTATCGTACCTTCCACCACCGAAAATTGATCTGAATTTTCCATCAACATCAAACCCTTCAAATACAATCCCGGTGTAATACGACAACCCCCTAACTGTGGAAGGATCATATACTATATCTTCATAACCGTTTTTAAATAGGAACTCCACTGTTGAGATCATCCTGAGGAAGTCCTCATCTTCTAACAGGTCGAGCCCGAGGTCTTTTATTGAGTTTTGAATTTCTGACACAGGATAGGATTTTGAAAGAAAATTGAGCAATCTATTGAGATTATCATCTACTACTCCATCATCTCGAAGTTTATTTCCAATTGTTTCTATTGATTCTTTTCTAAAATGATCAATGGTGGATATTGAGGATTGAATGTTTACACACCCAAGTTTTGAAAGTATTTTTTCCATAAGTTTTCGGTGATTAACTCTCACAACGTACATACCTTTCAAGCCCATTCTATTCAGTGTCTCACATGCAAGTGCAATGAGTTCTGCGTCTATTTCTATTCCCGTCTCCCCAAAGTAATCTGCGTTAAACTGATAATGTTCCCTGTTTCTTCCAGACTGTGGCTCTTCATATCTCCACAATTTTGGTATATTGTACCATTTGACAGGTTTTACAAGATCCTTTCTAGACACAAGCATTCTCATTGTGGAAGGTGTTGCCTCTGGTATTAATGTGATTTCCCTGTTGGATTTGTCTTTAAAGTTATATGTTTGTCCCACCAGTTCGTCTCCAGACTTTATCCTGTAAATTTCAAGCATCTCCAATGAGGGATAGTCAATGGGCAGAAAGCCGAAGCTTTTGGCAGCATTCCGCATGATTGAGAATATCTCCTCTCTTTTCTGCATATCTTCTGGGTAATAATCTTTGAATCCTCTCAGTCTCTCGATCTTTGACATTCCTATCAGATAACAAAAGATGGTTTATAATAATTAGACATAAATACTGCTTTTAAATGTTTAGTTTGATGCGATTTGATCAGTTTAGAGGATGAAATCAAGAAAAATGGGTTAAAGGTTACACCACAGAGATCTAAAATATTACAGTATATCAGAGAGAATCCTGGCAAGCATTTCAGCGCTGAAGACATTCATAAATATGTTACAGTTGAAAATCCAAATATACCGCCAGCAACCGTTTATAACATATTAAAAATGTTCGTGGAAAAGGGTTTAATAAATAGTTTTGAGACTAACGGGAAAGCGATTTATGAGGGGAAGGTTGATCCACATATCAACTTTATTTGTGAAAGATGCAAAAACATCTACGATTATGAAGTTGAAAGTGATTTCAGCGAGATTGAAAAGAATGTAGATGGAAAGATAATTTCAACAAGTGTTACCGTAAGAGGAATCTGCAGAAATTGCCTTAAGGAGTTAGAAACAGCTGAAAGTACCTTAGTGCATTGATATTTTCTACCGGATCGTGAACTCTAAGAATCTCTACTCCCTTTCCTGCCAGATAGATTGAAACTGCGATTGTTTCTGGCAGTCTATCCTCTGCTTTGTTTTTTGAATAGATACTGAGGAACGATTTTCTGGAATGACCAAAAAGACGCCTGAATCCAAAGTTAAAAGATTCTGGATTCTTTATGATTTCCAGATTTTGTTCGCCAGTTTTGGAAAACCCAATACCTGGGTCTATGATTATTCTTTCCGGTTCTAAACCCATTTCGCTAATTTGTCTCAGTTTTTCGAAATAAAACTTCGCCATTTCTCCCCTTAAATCAGTATAGGTTGTCATTTTGTTCATGTTGGTTGGATTTCCCCTAATGTGCATCAAAACATAGGATTTCTTTTCCTTTAGAGCCAGTTCTGGAAGCCTTATATCTGTCAATCCGGAGATGTCATTTATAACATCTATTCTGTCTATGAAAGTGCTGACTGTTTCATAGTGCCGTGAATCAAGTGAAATTTTTTGATTGCTGGTATCTTTTAGCATTTCAAAGGCACTTTTCAGTCTTTCAATTTCCTCATTACTGTGGACCTCCAATGACCCTGGCCTTGTACTTTCTGCGCCAATATCCAGAAACTGACATCCGGAACCTCTGGCTCGCTCAATCTGGCTGTTATTTATTACCCTTGAGCCAGTAAAAAAAGAATCGGGAGTGAAGTTAAGGATGGCCATAATATCCGGAATAGAGACTGCTTGAGTTCTGAACATCCCTTCAGACATGAAGTGACTTAAATTTACAAGTCCATTTCGTTTAAGGATTTCTTCCGTCATAGATTTGCTCATGCACTTTTGAAACCGGAAATATATATCTTCTTCGATTTTTACTTTGGTGAAATTTAGTCCCTCAGGAATTATCCTGGAATAACATGTAAAACATGGATTACTCTCATTATCTTTGTTTTTCTCATTCTTATAGAAAAAAACAATATCCTGATCCTCCATTATGATAAGTATACAATTCTGGCTTTAAATCTTAAGATGATACTAGTATTTTATTCAATTCAGACATTCTTTGTTCGTTTCAGAATTTTTCTACCAGAAATTGCATCGTAATTAGAGGCAAAGTGGGCTGAATTACATACTGCTAAATTTGTCACTCCTGCTCTTATAATCATATGTGATGATTAAATG
Source organism: Thermoplasmata archaeon (assembly GCA_021833045.1). The sequence goes on along the minus strand of JAKBGP010000248.1, from coordinate 195 downwards.
ATTTGTACCATAGAAGTGAATGAATTAATTCCAGTTATCTTCTAACAGAGAATCTTGAATTGCAAACATAATCCTGAATGTCAGGGTTCGAATATTACCTTTATAGCAATTCCAATTTCACTATAACAAAAAAAGGGAATGACTCAAAGAAAGTTCCACATAATAAATGATGAAATTATCTTTGAAAAATTAATT
>JAKBGP010000247.1 GCA_021833045.1 Thermoplasmata archaeon | reverse complement strand
AGACCTCTTTAAGCGTTTTAGTACATTCCCTTCGCATTTATGTGCCATATTATGCACTTTTCCCAAAAATTTCAGGTAATAAGGAAATGCAATTGCTGCTATAATGGACCGGTCGGGATTTGATTAAAGTTTTAAGTGAATACTATAAGAGAATTAATTATCACTTCTGAATGCTGTTAAATATTTGAATATACATATTAATGCCTTTGGTTTCATTCATTATTAACGTAGAAATGCTCTTAATTAAAACAGATGGTGTATTACTTGGCTTTGATAAAATAAAAAGACTCCATGCTTCAAGATTCTTTATCCATTTTTCATAATCATCCAATAAAGGTAATAACATAAAAGCCTTCTCATTATTTATTTCAAAAATTTGACTGGCTATTTTGCTTTGTAAGTTTTCAATATGGTTTTTATATTCTAAAATAAATTCTCTGAAATCATCTAAATTTTCGCCTCCATGGATTTCATATCCTTTAAGTCGTTCTATATCTTTTTCTATTTTATCGGTTATTTCCTCAAACATAGTAAATGTATATTTTTTTTCTATATTTATTGTTATCCGCACTAAGCGAAGCGGCATTGTGCGGTCAAACATCCCCTTAAGCCATGCAAGCCCCCTCCCCTCAAATTGCACTCCGCAGGAGAGAATAATGTGCTCGAAGCGAGCCGTAAATCAAAAGAGGGGTGGATTGCGAAGCAAGACGGGGTGAATTTCGATTAAAGGCGACGCATGTCCTGTTCTCGGAGTGCAGGCGAGCGGAGGGCACAGAGTAAATAGTGGAGGTCTAACTAGTAGTGGCTGAGATAAATGATCGGAAATCTCATAGAACACGGAGGTGATCGGGTAAATGTTTCAGAGGAGGCATCCTTAAATTTACACAACTTTTGGGGCGCTATGACCATCATTCTCTGATTCTTAATTAGTTTTTGGCAACGTATATAGATCGGTATATTTAAATATGTAATTTTCAGTTAGGTCACGATTTCAATGAAAAAGCATCTTAAATGCCCTAACTGCTGATTTGTTTTCCCAGCTCCTGTTATGGACAAAAGATTAAGCCACATGCCAGGATGGGTTCCCCTTGGTCTGGGGGTGGTAAGGTGCCCTAGGTGTAAGCAAGAGAGAAGCAGAAAATCGTACGTAGTTGTGTCTGATACTGATCTTTCCTAGAATTTCTCCAGTTATGTAAATGAATCTGAAAAGGCAACGTCTCATTTTGATACAGGTGAGATAGAGGATTCAAAATATGAGGATGAGTGATCGATATAAGCATCCAATCTCACGAAGGTTTACAGGTAGACCACTTGGTGTTGAGAACTTTAACCTTGAAATAAGGGAGTCATGGATTTTTACCATTTATGGCCAAAACGGTTCCGGTAAGACCACAACCCTGAGATTAAACTTAGGGGCATTTTCTAGGGATACAAGGAGATGCTTATGGCATGGTACTATTTATATAGAATATTTTACTTATATGAAGTATGCTGAATTTTTTCTCATACATGCTTTATTTGATTTATGGTTTATTGGTTATTTTAATAGGTTACGTTGTATTGAATATATTCAGGCAGGATAGAAAATACGGAAGTACGTTGACCTGTCCTGATTGTGGTACAGCTTTCAAGAGACCAATAATAACTATTAGAGATGGATCTTTCGGGAAAAGTATCTATCCATATGGCATAGTACAATGTCCAAAATGCAAAAAGCTTCATCGAGTCGAAGACTGCAGGCGAAATTCAAATACTTTACATTAAATTTCCGGCGAGGATCTTGGAAATACTCGATTGATGAATTATCGCATCTCTATTACTTCTCAACCTCATAGATTTCTAGAAAAATCATTGGTAAGGGAATCAATTTATATGGTTGAAAAAAGGTTAGGTTCTGAAGATTTCAATGACGAGATAATAGTTTATAATTTATTTTCCAGAAAAATGCCTTTAGTCACTTTTGATAAGCTACTGCAAAAAAGATGCAAAGATTTGGAGTTTCGATTATTGAGTTTTAGTTTCTCATGGAATCTGTATCACTTCAAGTAGAGTTAGGTTTTCAGTTTATAGATCATATAAGCACCTCGAAATTTTTGCATAAAGTTGTCTCTCCCTTTTTCAATGGAACGCAATGGACCGGTCGGTATTCCCTTAAAACATTAATGGAATACCATGAGCAATAGTTCGTCCGCCCATTAAATATTCTTGGAAAACCAGTTCTTCTATGCCGTCAGGTTCTGTCTGCCAGTATTAAATCCTGATAAACGTCAGGCAAGAAGACGTGCACATTTCCTCGGCGATGATCTACGGTAAGGGTGTGTGCGTCAGGACCAGTTTGTATTTTCTCTACAAAGTGGAGAGCGTTTGTGTCAAATACATCTATTACTCCAGGATCCCCCACCGCAACGTAAAGTCGATCCAAATTCCGGTTCAGCCAGATTACATCCGGTGGTCCTGACAGTGGCCCAAGAACTTCTGTTGCACCAGTTCCTAAGTCAAGACCGATTAAGATGCCCTCATCACAGGCGCAATATAGTGTGCCGTTCTTCTTATTCTGTTCCAGCCCGTGTGGTCCCCTAGCTGGGATGTTGAATGTTCTGGAAACCTTAGAGAGATCATCAGCACTAACAGAGACTATTGAAGGCGGATCAGCAACGTTCACGAGGAATGAGTCCGTATCTGCATTATAAAGTGCCCATCGAGTTCTTCCCGGAAGTTCGATCTTTCCCGTCACTTTCCCGCTGCTGGTGTCGATGAAGGTCAGAGATGGTGGGGCATTGCTCTTTTCTGTATTGCCAACACCTGCAACCATGAGGATGTTTCTTCTTTCATCAAATGCCATGCCGTTTGGCCTGACCCCAGTAGGGACGCGAAATTTCTCTGTGGCTTTTTTTTCATCCAGATGGAATACACTTGCAGTATCCTCCCCTCTATTGGAAGTGAATAGGAGTCTTCTTTTCGCTGAAACCCAAACTCCTGCCACTCCCTTATGTCCTGTGATGGAGTACAGGAATTTCTCAGCACTTAGATCAATGACGTCCACCGCATCATTCGATGGGTGGGCCACGTACAAAAGATCGGACATCTCGTCCACGGCAGCATGGTCAAATTCTCCACCTTCCAAGTGATGAGGGAGGAGGACACGCTTAACTTCCTTGAGCGCCATTACTACATTTTGCTCCTTTAAATTACGCAGGATCAGTTGCTGGAGTGCTCCAGTTTTCCGCCTTCCTCTAATCTCCATTTACAGTAGGCATATAATGCATCATACAAAGGAAATTGCAATTTCATGTTCTCATGGTCGTCCTTTGCTATTCTTCTGAATCCGAGAGCTGCTGCTTCGAGACCTGGTCCCTCTGGCTTTGCATCTGGGGGTTCCGCATCCGCAGACCTTACAATCTTTGCCAGTTCAAGCAGTGCCGGGTCTTTGAGAGCGTACTTCTTGATGATGGCATCAAAGCTCACGTACTCGTAACCTTTTTCTTCATAATGCATCAATTCCGCACCCGGGGTGTCGAACGGTGTAGCATTATTCTTCTTCGCATACTCCAACACCTCTTGAGCCGGAACAAAAAAGAACTGAGCATCTTTATCGACAAATCTGGAAATCACCCAGGGGCACGCAATCCTATCCACCTTTGCCTTCTCTCTAGTAACCCATCGCATAG
>JAKBGP010000246.1 GCA_021833045.1 Thermoplasmata archaeon | reverse complement strand
CCACAGGTAAAGAATTCAATATAAGGGGATGGGTCTATAGAATTAGAACATCAGGTAAATTGGTTTTTGTTATCCTGAGAGACGCTTCAAGTATTATTCAATGTGTAGCCAAATCAGACAATTTCAACGAAACTGACTTCAAGATTATTTCCTCGCTTACCATAGAAAGCAGTGTAAGTTTCAGTGGAGAATTAAAGAAGGATGAGAGAGCGGTTACTGGATATGAAATGAACATAAAATCGTTCACCATTTATCAGAGAAATGACAGTTTTCCAGTTTCGAAGGATATCTCAGAAGAATTTGAACTGGATAACAGGCATCTTTGGATCAGAAGCAGGGAATTTAATGCGATCCTGAAGATCAGATCCACTATTTTTAAGGCATTCAGAGAATTCTATGATAATGATGGATATTATGAAGTTCAGCCGCCCATTATGGTATCTACAGCAACTGAAGGTGGTTCTACCCTTTTCAGTGTACCATTCTTTGGGGAGAAGGCATATCTGACCCAGAGTTCTCAATTTTATCTTGAAACATTCATTTTTTCATTGGAAAAAGTGTATACAATAACTCCCAGTTTCAGGGCCGAAAAGAGCAGGACATGGAGACATTTAACTGAATACTGGCATGCAGAGGGCGAAGTTGCCTGGATAAACAATCAACAGATGATGGACATAGAGGAAAAGATGCTTCATTTTATTGTAAAGAAGACAATAGAGGAAAACAGCGAAGAGTTGAAAATACTTGGAAGGGATATAGAGACACTTAAGGAAAGTATGAAACCCTTCAGAAGGATTCCATACAGAGAATTAATAGAAATGTCTGAATCGCTTGGGATGCCCTTGAAATATGGAGATGATCTGGGGGCAGATGAGGAAAGACAGATAATGTCAAACTTCAAGACTCCTATATTTGTCACTGATTTTCCTGCGTCATTAAAGACATTTTATCATCAGCCAAATCCTGCAAAACCTGATGAAATCTTATGCCATGATCTTCTTGCACCTGAGGGATACGGTGAGATTCTTGGTGGTGGAGAAAGAATATGGGATTATGATTTACTTAAAAAAAGGATAAACGATAATGGGCTGAAAGAGGAGGATTACTACTGGTATCTTGACCTCAGAAAATATGGCAGCGTTCCTCACTCGGGCTTTGGATTAGGAATGGATAGACTAGCAATGTGGATAATGCATCTGGACAAGATTACTGGTGCTATCGCCTATCCCAGAACAATAAGAAGACTGAGACCATAAATGGTTAATCCTTTTAAATTAGCCCTTGAGGGAAAAGAACATGATCATACTCCGGTATGGTTTATGAGGCAGGCCGGCAGATATATGGAATCCTATCGCCAGTTAAGAAAAATATATACGATGGAACAAATCTGTCACCTTCCCGACATATCCTCTAAAATTGCCTATGAGGCAGCTTCCTATTTGGAAACTGATGCAGCCATAATATTTTCCGACATAATGACTCCACTGGAAAACTTGGGTTATAAAATAAGATATATAGAAAATGTTGGTCCAGTTCCAGAAAAATATAATGGTAAACCGGTCACCTTTATTTCAAATTCTGCAAATGCCATAAGACATTTTGTTAATAATTACAGGTCGACGCCTGTAATTGGTTTTATTGGTGGTCCTTTGACTCTTGCTTCCTATATAGTATCCAAAGGTCCTGACAGAGAACTTAAGCACACGAAGACTGAACTGATAAAGAGAGAGAATGAACTCTTAGAATTACTTAATGAAATAACAGAAATTGTTATCAGGGATGCTCTATCTCAAATAGAAGCGGGAGCTAAAGTTATACAGATATTTGATAGCTGGCTCGGTTTTCTCGATAGTGATTATGTAGACATGATTATTAAAAATACAGTTAGTAAGATAACAGAGGAAATTAGGAATAAAGGTGCCAAATCCATATACTTTTCTACAGGAACGTCAGGAATGCTTGAGTCGGTTAAAATGGCTAATGCAGACTTTCTCAGTCTTGACTGGAAATGTTCCCTAAAGGAAATTTCTGAAAATTATGGAAACATAGGATTACAGGGGAATCTTGACCCAACAATACTATCATTATCTCTGGACAGATCAATAGAAAGAAGTATTAAAATTATCAGTGAAATGAGAGATCATAAGAAGTTTATATTTAACCTGGGTCATGGTATATTACCTGAAACAAATCCTGAGAATGTTAGAATACTGGTTAAGAAAATACATGAAGTGATACAATGAAAAACGCCTTACTTATGATGGCTTACGGAAGCCCTGAAAGAAAAGAAGACATAATGGATTACCTAAGGGATGTATATGGGGGCAGAGAGCCACCAAAATTTGCCATAGAAGAGACAGAAAACAAATACTCGAGATTTGGATTTAAATCTCCTTCCAGTGAGATTTTAAGAAAACTTACGAATCAGGTTAAAGATTCAATAGAAGATTTGGATGTTTATATGGCTTTCAAGCACTGGAAACCATCCATCGAGGAGCTGGTCATTAAACTTAGAGAAACTGGTTATGAGAGAATTGAACTACTTCCACTATTCCCTATCAAAAACACAAGTATTCAGGGTAGCTATATAGATCCTTTTAACAGGGTTCTAAAAAAACTGGACTATGACCCAGAGGTGCAATCCATAAGCGGTATGACAGATGCACCAAGTCTTACTAAATTCTGGGTTGATTCTGTGAAAAGAGTATATAACCCGGGAGATTTTCTAATTTTCAGTGCTCATAGTTTACCTCATACAATAGATCAGGAAAGTGAATATTACAATATATTCAAAACCTGGTCCAATCAAATAGCACGGAAGTTGGGCATTAAGGAGTTTGAATTTGCATTTCAAAGCAGGGGTTCTTACGGTGACACCTGGCTGGAACCAAGCGTATATAAGGTGCTTGAAAATATTGAGAATGGTATGTATAATAATGTTGTAACTGTACCCATAGGATTCATTTATGATCATCTTGAAGTATTATACGATCTTGATTTTCTGTTTGGAAATAAAGTCCTAGAAAAGGGAATGGGATATAAGAGGGCCGAACTCCCTAATAACTCAATGCTGATGATCGAAACTATAAAAGAGTGCGTGGAGATGATGAAAGATGAGTGATTTGAAACTTTTTGCATATGATCTTGAAGATTTTATTAAGAGTATAGTGAAAAAGCACACTGAAAGTGATATAACAATTTATGGAAGAAAGGACGAGAAAGGAAATATAACACTGTTTTCCCCTTTAAGATACCCAGATAAAATTTCTTCCCTTACGGATAGTATGACACTTTCAGATTACTGCCTCATAAATGGCAGGAAATTTGATGGATTTCTCGGTGAAAATATAATATGTGCCGATCTTATGAATAAAAAAAATGGATTATTCGTGATTGATTCTTTCACTGATACTGAAAAATTGAATAACATCATAAAGGGCTCAAATCTCAAAAATTACAGAATGTATGATGGGAATGCCATGGATATGCTAGAAACCCTTGACAGAAATGCTTTGAATCTGAATAAAGAAGATGATGTGAAGGTTATAATAGATCACTTCTTTAAAGTTAAAAGTGTAGGAACAGTGATTTTAGGATTTGTACTAAATGGAACCTTAAAAAAGCATCAAACACTTTATCTAAACCCTGCTGGTGTTCAGGTTCAGGTGAGATCAA
>JAKBGP010000245.1 GCA_021833045.1 Thermoplasmata archaeon | reverse complement strand
TCTTAGAACGGGCGCGAGGGGATTTGAACCCCTGATCTACAGCTTAGGAGGCTGTTGCCATATCCATGCTTGGCCACGCGCCCTTGGTTCCCAAAATGCATAATGGTATATTTCATTATCTGAACACCATTAATGTTGATTTTAAATATAGATCTTTTGGGATTTTTAAAAATGCAATACAAAGAACGTTTCCTAACAATCTCTATTTTTCTCTTATTTTCTCCTTTTTAACTTTTTTAAGGGCTACCGCCACCTTTCCCTTTTTTCCAATGACACAAGCGTCAGTAGATTGTATCCAAGGCACATAAATGATGCCCTGACTCTTCTTATCATAGTTCTAAAGACATGGCCACCATTGATATTTTTCATGACAGAATAGGGCCTCTCTCTATGAGATTGTTTTTTGTAATTCGCTTATTCCTTCTTACCTGTTCTATTTTAAGCAGTCTATTTCTGGCATCCTTATCCATGGTTCCACCTATTCCACTTGTTTTTATTCCGGAATATCCCTTATCCCTGTAGTTTGGTACGCCGGGAATACCAATATCAATATTGGAATCATGAATGTATGCTGTGGTAACAACGAATTCCCTGATTAAAGGCATATCCGTACCCTGCACTGTGTGAAGTTTGTTTCCTAAGTGTGTTGTATAACCCTTTGTTGACGATATTCCGTCTTTCTATCTCCTAGTGTTGGAATACTTTCTCTCAACCTTTCTTTCCATCTTCTTTTCTGTCGCCTTTATCTTTGCCTTTTTCTCCTCATCCTTTGTGCGTTTCTGCTTTGATGTTGTTGGATCGGCAATATTCACTTTGATCGGAAGGATTGATGGATCTGGTGGAACATGTGGGTTTTTCCTTCCGTGTTTTCTAGGATAGGATTCAATGTATGTTGCATCCTGAACTGTCCCCTTCTTTATGATTATGCCACGATTCTTGAAATGTTCCTATATCTCCTTCCACGTGATCTTGTCCTTACCCATGGATGATAATCTCTCACGGAAAAAATAGATTGTTATGGAACATGGTATGGTGTCCTGGAATCAAAGGAATGCATTAATGATATCCGATCATGTAACTCTCTCTGCACCTGTTCATCCACAAGGTGGTATATGGACTGTATGAAGAGTACCTTGATCAATATATTGATAGGAACTATATTTGGCCTTCCACCATTCACCGTATTATTGACATAAAGATCCTGGAATATAATTCCTGAGTTTTCCCAGCCTGTCTTCTCTCCCATTTCATGAAGACTGTCACCATACTTTACCTATTACTTACACATCTCACTGACACAGTAATTCATTATATCCATGATAATATATGATGATCGCATGAATAATGATTACGATTGTGGAATCAGAGTATCGAATTTGGAGGTAGTTATTAGGATAATTCATAAGATTTTCTAATAACCACCTCTTCTGAACCATAATATTTATTCAAGAAAAATACAAGTGGATGAATAAGTGATCTTTTTTACAGTGCAAAGAGATTCTAGCACGAAATCGGATTCAGCATCTGGGTCTTTATATGAGGAGAGATGCGGAGAATATGAATTAAAACATCTAAAATAAGTACTTCACAAACTTAATTTTTCCAAGCATAAATAACTCTAAAATGATTGTTTTGTATACTTGGAACCGGATTTTCTCCAGCAATTGTGCCGATTAAACCTTTTATTGCTATCATATTTGTCTTTTTTTCACTCGAAAAGAAAGATACGGGATGCCTAATTATGTAAAAAATTGTGTTTTTAAATTGCTGAATTACCCCGAATTCTTCAATTTTGTAATCATTATTCTTTAATATTATAGGAATTTCTCTTATATTTTTTTCACCATGCAATTCTATGCTAATTTCTCTTACCATTTTCAAAAAGCTTGGATTTCTAAATACAAGTTCTTCAGCTCCTTCAATATCCATTTTCATTACTACCTTTTTTCCCGGTGTACAATATTTTTTAAACACATCCTCAATAGTAATTGTTTGAACTTGCAATGAATTTTCGGCGTTTCGCATAATTGAAGCGTCAACTGAATCTCCACTTAGTTTAGCTACCTCTGATACATCTGATATGGCAAAAGGAAGTACTTCTACATTGTGTAATTTGTTCAGGGTAATGTTTTTTTTAATAATTTCAACATTAGTTGGGTTTGGTTCAATTGCAATGACCTTTCCTTTTTTAACGATATTTGCTACTTTTACAGTATAATCACCCACATTAGCCCCTGCATCAATTACTATATCATCTGTATCCAAGTGAATTTTATTGTTTTCCCCAGCAACGAATGTGGCATAATATACAAATGCCTCCGACTTCCTAACATAAATCCGAAGATGGCCAGCTTTTAACACAATTAATTCTTCATTCATAAACCTACACTCCTTTTTAATGGTGACTGACTTTTGAAATTAGCTTGAAATTGATTACCTTTATTGTAGATACTTTAAAGAGATGTCCTATAATAATTCACCTATTGTCACTATTGTGATTATCTCGAGTTACAAAACAAGGTGTCCGATTTTCAATTTCTCTGCAATTTACGGAGTGAATGAAAGTTTTATGAAGTAAAACCCATCTATGCGTTACAATTTATTGTATGAGTATCGTTGTAAGAAATAAAAAAAGAGATAATGGAAAGGAATACTAAAGGGCATATAGTGTGAAATGGGAAAGGATCTCAAACTGAAGAATACATTCCTGAAACTTAAACTTAGGGCATATTATTTCACCATTCTTATGAACGTTGCCCGAGGTTCAATTCCCAGTTGAAAGCATGTGAGACTGACTGGTGGACCCTGAAAATGTTGAACAAATCATTTATTACAGATCATAGGATTCTTCATTGATAGGAAGAGGGACACAAGATTCACGCCCAGAACAGTGTTAAAGTCTCGTGCACATATATTCGTAGACATTCTCCTAAAGGGATGGGTAAGGAGAACGAGCATTATGTACCCATGATTCTGATACGGTATCTTAATTCTTCGTAGAAAAGGAAGGGAAGATCGCAATCGTTACAAGCACTGGTGAGAAACCGCAGAAGATATTAAAACTGTATACGCTACACAATGATGTTGTATGGTAAACTCGATACGTTCACGAATCTACTGCACGTTGATACAAAATATTTGATGGTTGATCTCGCATTGATAGAATATCTCTTCATTTCGGTCATACACTCATCGCATAATACAGAATACAGAGACTGCTGAAAGAGTAAAATGTCAAAAATAGGATAAGCATAAAAGAACGTTCTCCTGCAATTTAGGTATCCCTAGCCGATTTTGGATCAGAACAATTATGGGAAAATGTCAAAGAAGGTTAGGGAACTTGTTCAAACCTTGAAACTGGATGGGTTCCCTAAAAAATTTTAAAGTTAATGCCGTAGAGTATTATTTTTCCGTAAGATCAGAACTGTTGAAGAACAGATTCAAAACAGACGAGGGATTTCCTAAAACTTCATATGGTGTCACAGAGCATCAACAGAGAATTGGCAGTATTCAAATACCGACATTGTCACATTCCGTTTGATAGGTACCTGTGATACCAGAAGGATGTTCTTATCAACCCCTCCTTTGTCTTGAACCGGTGCTTCAACAGCCATGACTGGACGGAGAAATGCTGTTCCGCCTTGTCTGATGTCTTCTCCACCTTGGGATTCTCAAGGTACAGGAACAC
>JAKBGP010000244.1 GCA_021833045.1 Thermoplasmata archaeon | reverse complement strand
AGATTATTACCTTGTAAATAAGGACCCTGTGTCAGCAGAACATTTCTTTAGAAAGAGCCTTCAGGAAGAATCCAGGGAGGAAACTACTGGTGGACTTGTAGAATCATTATTAGAGCAGGGTAAATTCAAGGAAGCCGAAATTTTTATTGAAAAACTAAAAAATAAGTCAGCATTTACTCTAAAACTATATGAGGCATCTGGAAACGTCGAAAAACTTGCAAACACCATTAAGGGTATTGGAAAAATAGATGAACCAATGGAAGCTGTTCTGGAGAATATAGTTGATAAATACTGGGAAAACAGGATAATTAAAAATCAATTGATCTCTCTTCTCAAGAAGACAAGCAATACAAGTCTTGGACTTGATATATCCTCGAGAATGATATCTGAGCAGAAAAGCAACGATAGTCTGGAAATACTGCGCATGCTTTTCAGGAATAACCCTGCAGATGTAAGGATAATAACGGTTCTAATGGAAAAGCTAGCGGAGGCCGGTAAATTTGAGGAGGCAAATACTGATTGTTTCCAGTACCTGAAATTGAACACTCAAAGAACAGATAAAATTGAAGTGCTTGCTAGAATGGAAAGAATAAATTTTAACAATGGTCTTTACAAAGACGTGTTAAAGCTCTATGAAATGTTCCCTGATCTATTAAACGCAGATTCAACGGAAACAGTGGCACTCACTCTAATCAATACAAAAAATTTTGACATAGCTGAAAATCTACTATCGCGAGAGCATCAGAAAACGATTACCCAGGAAAAGTTCACCGATCTAATGAACATTTTGAAGAACACAGAAAACAGGGCAGAAATAATTATTCTTTCTGAAAGATTGATGAAGGCCTGTATCAAGCATAATAAGTTTCTAGACAAAAGGGAAGCAGTTATGTATACAAAGATAAAGGTGAACATGATTGATGAAATATATGAATTTCTGAATGCACCCTCGAGTTTTGAGGGTATTGATATGGAATATCTCGAGCAGGAATCATGTAGAATAATGAAGAACATTTACAAAAAGACCGGAATAACTACAGTTGAAGAATTAACCTTACCAATTTTCTTTCTTGGTAATGGTTCAAAAGATATAGAACTGGTCAAGATGATCAAGGATTACGTTGATGACTCATATTATCACTTCAAGGTTCGTCAGGTTCCAAAGGACCCACTTACAATAAAATTATTACAGCAGGCTGCTTCTATGCCCTATTCCAATCCATTTGTATACAGCGTCAAATTCAATCTTGGAATAAGGGGGGCATTGAAGCTCAAGGCAGCGGTGCAGAGTCTTGATGGTGGGTTTGCTTAATGGACATCCTGAATTTCAACATCAGGCAGCATCATTCCGCTAAAGAAGATTTCTTGATTTCATTCATTGTACTTGGTTTAGCTCTCAGCATTGCCTATAGACACATAATATCGGGTTACTCCCCAGAAAAATTCCTGTTTGTGCTGCTTCCTGTTGGATTCCTTTCCTCATTAATTGCAATAGGAGTAAGCTATGGCAGCATGAGGTTTCTTTCTGAAAGGTATGGATACAGGATAAATTTTACTCTGTTTACCTCAGGCATTATATTTGCCTTAGTTACTTCCATATTTGGTTTTATTATATCACTCCCAGGATGCACCAGGGTCATAGGTTCAGTCAACAACGAAATTGAGGGAAAAATAGCTCTTAGTTCTCCCCTTATGAATATTGTCCTTGGAGCCATTCTATCAGCCTTCTCATTCATTAGCTCTGGTACTCTGAGCGAAATATTTATTATAATTAGTGGTTCAAGCTTAATGGTTGCCGTCTTTTCTTCATTGCCAGTTCCTCCACTACCAGGCTACAGCATCCTAAAATGGAACTTTTACATATACATAATTGAGCTTGCTTTCTCAGTTACCTTTCTTGTCTCTCTGGGTCATGGATTTATTTGAAGTAGTGCGGTCCTATAAAACATGCCAGAAAAGGAAAAAAGTAAATAAACATAATGAAAATGACAAATTGAGGGAGTGAATAGAGATGGAATGTGAATTATGTGGTAAAAAGACTGATCACCTTAAGAAAGTAAAAATTGACGGCGCGGTGATGGCTGTATGCAATGACTGTGAGAAATTCGGAACTCCACTTGAGAATTACAGGAATAAACCAGTTATCAAAAGCGTTTCCAGCCACAGCCAATCAAATATAAGTGCCCAACCTGTTTTCATACCACAGCAAAAACCAAGGAAAAAGACCACTAAAGAGGCTGATATTGATGAACTTGAAATAGTTCCAGACTACGCTGTCCTGATAAGAGAAACGAGGGAAAAAACTGGTATGACTCAGGATGAATTTGCCGCCAAAATAAAGGAGAAAAGGACATCTATTGCTGCAATTGAAAGAGGGAGTCTTAAACCAGATATAAAAACAGCAAGGAAAATAGAGCTTTTTCTTAAAATAAAACTGGTTGAAAAATTCTGAAGCGAAACATAAACTATTAATAAAAATTAATAATTGGTGACTTATGAGCAAAGGGGCAAATGTTGTAACTATTTTCCTCATTATTTCTATAATTGTTGGAATTGTGAGTAGTATCCTGTTAACAATATTCTTGACAGGTTACGAAGCTACGACGCAAGGGCAGATCGAGGCAACTTATGCCTCTCCTTTCTATGGAGCAGGAATTGCTTCTGGGGTCTTTACAAGTCTTTTACTATTTTATCCAGTATTTAAGAAAGGAGATAGGAGTCATCAGTGGGAGGATTTTAGATGAATAAGAAAATGAAAATTGAAGCTTTATGGCTTATAGGTGTATTGGTTGTGCTAGGGGCAGCAGCAGGCTTAAATATTTATACAACAGGCTTACCTGCCTTCTCCATAGCAACTAAAGAAACTCCTCACACGAACATAAATCCTAACAATCATATTATTGATGTAACAGGAGAACAATGGGCCTGGGTCTTTACAAAGGAAAACGCCACCGGGACGCATACCTGTACTGATTCATTGACAATACACGTTAATACTACATACACCTTAATTGTGAGTTCGTCGAAAGGTTCTCATCAGTTTGCAGTTATACATGATCTTTACATAGCGCAGTTCGACATCCAGATTTATGCAGTACCTGGTCAGAACAATACAATAACATTCACACCAGTTCATACGGGTGTATTTATATTCGAATGTGTGGAGTACTGTGGATATGATCATTACCTCATGAGAGGATATTTGACGGTGGTTAAGTAATGTCATCAACTACACTTCTTGTTGAACTGTCCTTAATACTCTCAATAGGTTTTGCAATTCTTTTCTTCATGTATTACAAGTACCTGAATGCAAAAACAGAGGCGGATGTTGCAGCAAACGAAAATAATTATTACGACTACGGATCATATCTTAGAGAAAATAAAAGGAAGGGGGGTTTCCTATCACCAAACAATTTTATTCTGAATGACTCAAAGAGCATTGGAATGAGATATATCATGAGCGCAATTGTATTCTTCTTCATTGCAGGATCTTTTGGGCTACTGATGAGAGTAAGTCTCGTTGAGCCAAATCCAACCCTTTTTGCAGGAAGAGAAGTGCTTTATGACGTTCTGACAACAGAACACTCAATACTTATGATATACATGTGGGCACTTGGGGGGGCAATGGGAATAGCCTATTATTTGCTGCCTTCTTTCCTAAAAGTAAAGGCTGATAAATATGGGTCAATTTCA
>JAKBGP010000243.1 GCA_021833045.1 Thermoplasmata archaeon | reverse complement strand
GCGAATCCTGATCCTGAATTGCTTCTCTGATGGTACTTCTGCAGATATGACCTTGTATTCCTGCACAAATCCCTCCAACTTATCCATCCATTTCCGCGGTCTATTGAGTGTCGCATTTTTCTTAAGTATTGCAGAGACCTTAATTTTGCAAGGCTTGTCCAAGTACTAACGTGATGAATAATACCTGTCAAGACAGATTGAGTCCATGTGAATTCCTATAATTGCGAGAAGATCCATTGCTCTTTCATATGCGTCTCTTTCAGATTTCACGGATCAATCGAATGCTATGTAGGGCAGGGATTACAGATCCATTATAGCATTTGAATATGCAAACAGTCGTTTCCTGTATATTATTAGGAGAAAAGCAAAGAAAGAATAAGAGAATCATCACTTGTTGAAATATGAGATTCCTTATTGAAATATTTTAGAGTTCTGATTATCGTGGCATTAGCAAATATAATCAATTTATAATTTTGTCCTCCACAAGATCCTTCGTAAATAACAAAATATATTCTCATTAATAACGTAACTAATAAATAAAAAAAGGGGTATCTCCAAAAATTTTTGGTGTTCTCAGTAATTGTATGAACATAGATAACCTAAAATTGGAAGCACTGTCTAATTTATAATTGAGAATGCTTTTCGCTTAAGTGTTACAGTAACATATATAGTGAACGAAGACAATCTCATATTATGTTGGAAGAAATGTTCAATCCCAATTCAATTGCGGTAGTGGGCGCATCGAATAACAGGGAAAAGATCGGAAATATACTCGTGAGAAATATCAAAACATCTTACAGGGGAAAACTTTACCCCATAAATCTTAAGGAGCCAGAAATTGAAGGTTTGAAAGCATATGGTTCGCTTAAGGAAATAGGGTCTAAGGTTGATCTGGTAATAATAAGCGTTCCGAGAGAAGCTGTGGTAGATGTTATGATGGAGGCCGGAGAAGCTGGAACAAGGGCTGCAGTGATAATAACATCCGGGTTCAGGGAGGTAGATGAAAAAGGAAAAGAACTTGAATTGAAGATAATGGAAGTAGCAAAGAAATATTCTATAAGATTCCTTGGGCCAAACACCATGGGATTCATAACACCTTCATTCAATGCCACTTTTGCATATGAAGATGTCAAGCAGGGTAATATAGCAATTGTGGCACAATCAGGTGGAATGGGTGCTTATATGCTGGACTGGGCAGAGAAAACAAAAACTGGGCTAAGCTATTTTGTAAGTCTAGGAAACCAAACAGATTTAAATGAAATAGATATATTTCATTTTCTTGCTGATGATCTGAACACAAAAGCCATCTTTTCATATATAGAAGGTGTTGCAGATGGGGAAAGATTCCTTGCCGAGGTTCCTGATATCACAGCTAAAAAACCAGTAGTCTTCATAAAGGGAGGTACTGGAAAATATGGAGCAATGGCAGTTCAGACACATACAGGGAGCATAGCCGGATCAATTGAACTATTTAGGGCCGCAGTAAAAACTGTGGGAGGAATACTTGTAGATAATCTTGATGATTTTCTGAATCTCGTAGCGATTATTCAGTCCGATGAAAAATTCTTGAGCGATATCCTCGTTGTAACCAACTCAGGAGGGCATGGAGTTCTAACTACGGATGAAATAGAACGTCAGTCATTGAGTTTGATAAATCTGACAGACAGCATGAAGACTGAATTGAGGAAAATTCTTCCAGATCAGAGTACTCCAAAGAATCCGCTGGATCTATCAGGGGATGCCAGCGGTGAAAGATTCATGATGGCTATGGATCTGATCAAGGGTCTGGAATGTACAAAGATAGTCCTTGTACAGGAACTGGCAACGGTAAGCTGCGTTGAGGTTGCAAAGGTTCTAGCAAAATTCAAGGGAAGAAAAATAGTAGGAGTAATGATGGGAAAAGATTCTGAATCAGCACTAAGAATTCTTTCATCCGCAGGTATACCTGGTTATAATTTTCCAGAAGACGCAGTCAAGGCAATAAAGCATATAGTAAATGTAAGGCCACCAGTTAAGAAGATAAGAATATCTGAACCTGTAAAAGGTTCATTGGATTTAATAAAGGGAAAAAGTACACTAAGCGATGAATTCTCATTCAAACTTATGTCATTGTATGGAATAAGGGTGCCTGAATGGGACATAGTTTCTACGCTTGATGAAGCAAAGAGTCTCTGCAATAAGATAGGGTACCCAGTTGTTATGAAAGTTTCTTCTGATCAGCCAATCCATAAAACAGAGATCGGTGGTGTAATAATGAATATCGATGAAAGCAACTTAGAATCATCTTTTAAAACACTAATTAGCAAGATGGGAAAGGTG
Organism: Thermoplasmata archaeon; assembly: GCA_021833045.1. Next base: position 1,379 of record JAKBGP010000243.1, on the reverse strand, counting down.
ATGATTCAAAAGCAACTGAATGGTGTAGAAGTATTCCTTGGAGGTCTAAACGATGCATCATTTGGTCCATCCATACTTACTGGGCCAGGAGGTATATATGTGGAAGTTTTGAAAAGCATCAGCTACGGCCTCGTTCCAATTTCAGAAAACGAGGCACTTGAAATGATGACAGAAAGCAAAGTCCTTTCTCTGCTTCAGGCGAGGAAGAGAAACTATGACGTTGATGCAACGATCAGGGCGATAACTGGAATGTCCAGGATGATTGAGGACCTCGGCATTAAGGAGATGGACATAAATCCATTAATCGTAACTCAGGACGATGCATACGCTGTCGATATCAGAATTGTGCTATAATTTAAATAAATTCAAACATTATTAGTCTTATGCTAACACCAGTATTGGAGAATAACTTTTCATGGAGAACACAGGATCCAGAGTATGATTGGGACATGGTGGGACATTTACTAATTAAAAACGGTAAAATACTATTGATTGATCCTCCCTATGTACATGGCATTGAAAAGGCAATATTATTGATGGGAAGACCAGAAGCCATAATAATCACAACTGCTGATCATACCAGAGGATCAAGATATCTGTCCTATAAATTGAATATACCTGTATACGTTCCAGATCAGAGTGATTCTATTTCGGTATCTCCTGTGAAAACCTACAGGGAAAAGAAAATAGCCAACTATGAAATATACAGGGAAGGAAAAATATTCTGGCTCAATTCAAGGCGGGTTATGGTATATAAGAAGAAAGGAGATGAAGTTCCATACATAGATGAAATGATTCTGACAGACGGTGATGGAAGTATAATTACCGGGGATATTGCGATGGGGGCTTCAAACGGTGAACTATTAGTTTGTAATGAAGGATTTACAGATACGCCAGATAGCCTGATAGTTAGATCATCATATGAATCACTAAATAATGCCATAAAGGGTATAAGCCAAAACAATCTGATCTGCTCTCATGGGAATGACATTATTGGGGGCTTAAGGGAAAAAATAATTCAGAAGAAAATTCAGTAATGTCATGAAATGTAAATGCATATTTTTAAAATACATATTTTAAGGTCTAAATATAAGTGAATTATTTCCCATAGTTGTAATAAAAGACCAGCAATTGAAGATTAGCCAGTGATCGATGCCTGAAATATAAGTAAGCTCCAATAGATAGTATTGTTTTATTTCATTTTAATGGAAAGGAGGTAACTGAGAAGGTAAGTATAGACGTCAAAATAATTAATTGAACTATGAATGAAAATCAGATCTAATTTTGAGACTCATAACATTATCCATGAACGCAATAAATTGTGATCATCTGAATAAATTCAAGTGGCTCAGAGATATCGATAATAATTAATGAAGTCG
>JAKBGP010000242.1 GCA_021833045.1 Thermoplasmata archaeon | reverse complement strand
AAATGATTTTTGTCTTTCCATACCGTATATATCATATATTCTTCAGGTTTCTTAACCTCTCTATACAGTTTACCTTCAAGAAATCCATTATCTCCATTTTCCAGGATTTTTACAACTCCATTGAATCTTTCTTCGAAATCTGCCTCGTGACCCTTCTTGACTTTATAGTAGAGGCCAACATTTATCATAGTTCACTATTTTGTTACATTATATATAAATTTTTTATTTCTAGAATCTATTAAAAAGAATAGATTCAATTTGAACTCTCTCTAAAATTACTCTATGTATCCGCAATCCTCCCTGTCACATCTGAAAAATTTGATTTCGCCGTTATCATTGTAAACAGGCTCAAGTTTTCCACTGTTGCATTTTGGGCAAATATAAGTGTACTCATTGGTTTTATGGGAAAACAGAACCTGATATATAGACTCAGCGGAGAGGTATCTTGCGAGGTCTGTAATTGTCACCATCCCGATTATATTATTATTTTTGTCATAGACAGCGCATCGGGTAAGTGCATTTTTCGATAGAAAAGCAGCAACATCCTTAACATCAAAATCTGAGGATACCTGTGGAATATGATGACGCATTATGTATTTCACTTTAAGGGAATCTGGTTTTACATTTCTCTGTATAAAACGTCTTAATAAACTTCTCTCGCTAATCATTCCAACATATTTGCCATCAGCATCAACTGCCATTAAGCCATAAACATGATTCTTATTCATCAACGCAGATGCATCAAAAACTGTTGCATCTTCACTTATGGTTTGTATATTTTTATCAACAATTTTTCCAACCTTCATAATACAATAAATGTCGTATTAGATAAAAATATTACTGAAATGAAAAATTTAAAAGAATTATCCGGCTTTTATAGCTTGCTCAGAGTAATAGGATCTTCTTCCTCACGGCTCTGGGACCAGGAATTTATTTCCCTGCTCCTGGCACTGTATGGACTATCGTCATACTGTGAATATCCTCTTCCTAGGGGTCTAAGTTCCTCCCTTTCTTCCGGTCTTATATCATAATTTCTTCCAGCAGGAATTCTGAATCTTCCCTGCTCCTTTGCAGTAGTGCTCATAGTGCCTCCCAAAAATGACGTCGAGTTGAAGATTATTAGACTGCTTGGAAGTATGAGACCCATAGACATCAGCACACCATTAAAGGTTTCAGTGTAAACTATGAGATTTGAATATGCTGCAAGTGGTGCCTTCGAAAATGCATAAATTCCATCCTTCAAATAGTACCCGGCAAAACTAACCGCCTGTAATCCGGTAGAGATCATATAAAGGGACACGAATATAATGACTGCGGACATAATAAGCGAAACTTCCATGGCATTCCTTGCACTGCCTGATTTCCGTCCAGCTACGTAACCTGAAAGAAGCGGTCCCCCTATGGGTATCCACCAGAGTAGAGCTATGGCTATTATGGAAGTCAAAAATCCATTCCTGATCTCATTTGCCTCTTTTTTACCGCCAAGATCAATCTCTGCCCTGCTGCCACGTAATTTGTTTGGCTTACCGATGGCTGACACTCGTCGCATACATAACTGACATCATGAAAGTATATTAATTTTATGTTTACAAAAAAATAATCATTCATCCATCTGGTGAAGGCCTATGATCGACTGTACAAATCTTTCACCAGATGTTATGTAACCTGCGATAAAAAACCAGATCAGCAGTATGTTAATTGGGGTAAAGTCAATGTAAAAGTTATAACTGAATGGGAAAATTATCTCTATAATTAAAATTACCAGCATCAACACTAATCTGTCAGCTCTTCCAAGAACCCCACCATAGTTTCTCTTTAAGCCTAGGGCCTGAGCCTGAGTGCCAAGATAACTTGTCATGAAAACACCACCTAAGGCCAGAATCCCTATGTATATATTGCCGTAAAGTGAAAAAGCGAAACCTGTTATCAAAGCTATATCTGAATATCTGTCGAAAGTGTGATCGAGCATGTCTCCAGCTTTGGAACTGATATTCTTCTTTCTCGCAACAAAACCGTCGAGTGCATCCAGTGTTGATGAAAGAAGTATTAGGATAAAAGCAAGGATAAGAAAGTAGGATGAAATTATCCTTCCACTGATTGCTATAAAAACACCAGCAAGAACGGCAAACAGGAAAGAAACTTCAGTTAAGGTGTTTGGGTTAAATCGCATGAAGGGCTTACTTAGTTTATCGAGGATCGGATTAACAGTTCCTCTCATTGAATCAAGTGCCATTGTGCTTCATCTCCATTTTCCTGATAAAGTTAACTGCATCAACCAAATTCTTACTCTCTTTATTATCATCTGTATTCAATCTCAGTATCCTGTTCCGTGGATAGTTTTCGGTGCATTCATACCCAATACAGTCACTCATAAGACAGTCCATGTTTTCTGTAATTTTTTTCCTATTGTAACCCCTTTCCATCAATCTTTTTTCCAGAACTTCGGGTGAACATTCCATCAATATTACTGCAAAGGAAGGTAACAGGTGAGAATAATGGGAATCAAGTATTTTTCCCATGTCTGATCTTATCCACTGTATAAGACAATCAAGGTCGACCTCATCATTTTGAGTACAACCAACCTTAATAGAAAATTTGTTCAGATCTATAACTTCATAACCGCTACTTGCAAGTAAATTACAGAGAGTGCTTTTTCCAGTGCCTGGAACTCCAGTTACGGAAATATTAAAATTCATATTCATTGCTCCTGAAAGATGCATTCTCAAGTTTCCACGGCATGGAAAGATGTCTCCTTGCATAGGCTGGCGGTTCTAACTTCATTGTCATTCTCTGGTAATTGGTTTTCACGTATTCCGGTTCCATTACATTACCACACTTAATACACCTGTATTTTAGTGATCCAATGTTCGACGTCCTTGAACCACATCTACTGCATAATGGTGACCTTCGTTCGTATATGATGGAGGGGTGAATCAGCTCAAGTTTTTCAATCTTAATTGTTCCCTTAGCATACGAACCAAATAATTTCACGTGATCTCCAATCTCTAATTTTTCAAGTTCATCTCTGAAGCCCTTTGAGGGCTCAAATGCAACTGCCTTAATATCAGTAACTCCATATTTAATTCCAAAGAACAGGTGTCCCCCCTCCTTCCTTAGAGGCAATTCATTTACATAGCCCGTAATCTCATAGGATGAAAGTTCCCTTAACTCCATACCTGATTCCAGCCTTAAAATATGATCGTCCGTTCCCTGATTGGTAGCAAATATCATGTAATTTCTATCAAAATCTGGAAATCTTGAATTGATTTCTTCCTGTATCTGAATCAGGTCATCAAATACAAGTCCCCTTATTCCATAAATAACTGGTGTTCTATCCTTTGGAAAAAGGCATACCTTTCCTTCTTTCATTTCCATATTGTTGAATGTACTGTCATAAGATTCCGCAATTTTTCCAATGATTGTCTTAACCATGTCATCCACATACCCTCCCCTTGGATATTTGTAGTTAAGTAACTCATAAGTTGTCCTATTTCTATCCCACGCTATGGAAGAAACAGCGCCAATGATACCTCTTCCACTTCCTATCTTACGATATATTGAATCAGTTTTCTTCAAAATTTCTTCTATGTAATCCACTGGGATATCGCGTTCAAGTGCATTCCTATAAATGTCGGTGTCAAATTTTTTGTTAGAAAAAACAATTCCAGGGTTTGTATTTGTTTGATTTTTCTCATAATATTCCTCAACAATGCCAACAACCTG
>JAKBGP010000241.1 GCA_021833045.1 Thermoplasmata archaeon | reverse complement strand
ACCATACTCTGAAAATGTGATTACATCTCCCACCGTTTGGACTGCCTTAAGTATCTTTACTCTGTTTGAAAGATCACCATCGAAATAGATTATGGCAGATTTTTCGGTCTGTGGTTCCACACTGCTTGCAAAACCATCAAGTGCTTCCTTTAGATTGTTCATGTTCACAGAGTTAAGGAAATCCACTTTTAGACTCTTTGAATTAAATCTTGATTCAATATTTCTTGTAGAATCCTGTAAAAGTAGTTTTCCATTGTTTATGAAAAGAATATTCTCACATGTATCTGTTACCTCCTGAAGCAGGTGTGAACTCATTAGGATCATATGTTCCTTTTTCCATTCGAGAATTACATCCCTTATTATTTTCCTCTCTGCCGGATCCATCCCATTGGTAGGCTCATCGAGAAATATGATGTCTGGATTTCCTAGAAAAGCTGCAACAAAAACTACTCTGGCCCTCTGACCACGGGATAATGTACCAACCTTCCTATCCAGACCCGGTATCTTAACGCGGCTTCCGAAGGTTTCAAGGTGATCAAGTACTTCCTTTTTATTTATGCCCTTAAGCTCACCAGCCAGTCTCACTGCTTCTTCCACAGATAAGGCTGCATAGGGTTCTGGTGTTTCTATTAAAGCTCCAATCTTCTTAAGTGCCCTTGTCCTATTTTTTGTTACATCTATTCCATCTATCAGAACTTTTCCCTCTGTTGGATTTATGAGACCTGTCATCATTTTGAATGTGGTTGTTTTTCCTGCACCGTTTTGCCCTAAATACGCTATGGCACCATCGCCTTCTAAATCAAAGCTTATATTATCCACCGCCCTGAAGTCTCCGTATTTTTTGGTTAAATTACTTACCTTTACTGACTTGGTTTGCATCACTGTGGTTTCACCTCCTTTCTCCTGAATATGATATAACTTAACCCAAGGGAAATAACCAGATAAATAAGTGTTATATAATTAGCCTCCCAGACATATGGCGTGAATTTATAGGTTGTAAACGGTCCAACCGTAACTGCTTTTGAATGGACTATTGGACCAAATACTGCTGTGATTATACTTGTTGCGTAATCCAGATTGAACCAAGGTTCAATATTTTCAACGGTTATAACTCCATCAATTATTGGCAGGATAAGAATAAATGCAATTATGGAAAATAAGATGCCTATAAGGGGGTTCTTAAATATTGAACTGAATAAAAATGCCAGTGCCATATATGCCATCATTATGAATAGAGATTCCCCCATTGCCAGCCAGAAATTACTATTGATACTCCCAAAAATATACTGACTCATTCCACCGACCGCAACAAATTCGATCAGAAGCGTTGCTGCTGCGAGTATGAATGCTCCAAGATATCTTCCCATTAGGATTGAAGATTTCTTGACCGGTTGTACCATTATAAAATATCCAGAATTGGTTCCAGTTTCAATACTTGTAGCGTCGCCTCCATAGAATCCGGCCAGTATTTCAATACTTATGGCAACTGAGCCAAGACCTGATGATAAAAAAAGAGCTGAATTAGGAAATTCAGCCTTAATGTGAGCTATACCTGTGTACAAATCTATTCCAACAGTTAATGCTACTATTAAAACTACTAGAATCAACATTGTTAAGAATCTTTTGGTTTTCAGGTAGAAAAGCATCTGATACTTCATCAATATGAATGTAGATTTTAGATCCCAGATTATGGTATCTCTTTCCATTTTTCGATATTCGACAAACTCTTATAATATTTTTGCATTAAAATTTTTAAAAAATGTGAAAGTATATTTTAAGTGTGCGAAAATAACCTTAGATGATCAGCAGATGGCAGGCCACCTTCATAGGTCTCGGTAACATCATAGGTGCAGGTATATTTGTTCTTGCAGGGACTGCAATTAGTGATGCAGGTCCAGGGGCAATTATTGCCTTTGTTATAACTGCAATACTTGCCCTGACAATTGCACTTAACAGCGCGGAACTTTCTTCAAAAATTGTGTCTCACGGTGGTCTCTATTCATTCACAAAAATAACCATGGGCGAATCCGCTGGATTTGTTGTGGGATGGCTTCGGGCAATTTCGTACGCAATCGCTGCCTCTGCGGTTGCAATAGGCTTTGGTTCCTATCTTCTTTCATTTGTCAGTTTGCCATATGTATACATATTACTGCTTGCTGCCATAGTTATAGCCATCGCAGCATTCATTGACTACCGCGGAATAAATACAGTTGCAAAGGTTGAACATATTCTTGTGTTTATCACTATTGGCGGACTTGTTCTATTTATACTAATTTCCATATTTTATGGCCACTGGACTGCACCAAGATTTACACCTTTTATACCATCGAAACCAATGGCAATAATCGAAGCAGCTTCTCTTGCGTTCTTTGCCTATTCAGGGTTCAACACCATAGCAACCCTTGGCCCAGAAACGAAGAATCCTGAGAAGAGCATACCCTTTGCAATACTGATAGCGCTGGCAGTGAGTACCATACTTTACATAATTATAATCTTCGGGATGCTTGCCCTTATGCCCTATAAGGATTACGGGGTTACTGGCAATCCTCTCTTCAACGCACTGGTATTCGCCAAAGCACCTGTTGCTGTGGAATATGCAATAAATATTGTTGCTATAATTGCGACGTTCACTGTAACCGTGTCCCTTATAGTTGCCGGATCAAGAACACTGCTACAGATGAGCCAGGATAAACTTTTGCCTAAATGGATACAGGGTAGGGAGAAAGATTCACCCAGAAGGGCAACACTGTTGATTGCAGGACTGGCTATTGTATCTCTATTTATAGGAAACGTTCAGGTTATAGCACTTGCCTCAAATTTTGGAGTTATTTTCTCCTATTCCCTGACTGGCCTCGCAGTTGTTATACTCAGAAAGAGAAAGATGGAAGGAAAGTTCAAATCACCCTTTTATCCTTTCGTTCAGATTCTGTCCATTGCGCTCTCAGCAGTTATAATGTTTGCTCTTGGGGAAAGGGCATTTTACATTGGAACCATAACAATATTGGTGGGATTCATGCTCTATTTTATAGAAAAAGAAAAATTGTTTGGAAAGAAAAAAGATTCGGCAAGTGAGATCGGTCAAAATTCAATCAATTTACATGACTGAGAGCTTTTCCCAGCTCCTCTTTTAAATCCTCAGGATCTTCTATTCCCACTGAAAGTCTTACCATATCCTCTGTAACTTCCATTACCTTCCTGTCGTCCTGACTTACAGAACCGTGAGATGTATCTATGGGCAGAGTGGCAAGGGATTCAACACCCCCAAGGCTGGGGGCTGCAGAGATGCTTTCCAGTCCCTTCATAAAATTTCGTGCTCCCTTGATCCCACCCTTAACCCTAAAGGATAACATTCCTCCGAAACCTCTCATGTTTTTCTCTGCAATAGAATGATATCTATCATCCTTCAATCCGGGATAGTTCACTGAGATGACATTGGAATTCTCTTTCAGGAATTGGGCAACTTCCATAGCATTTGAATTGTGCTGCCTCATTCTCAATCCAAGTGTCTTCATTCCCCTCTGGATGAGATATGCCTGGAATGCATCAAGAGTGGCCCCAAGATTTTTCCTCATGTCGAATATATCTGAAAGATCCGTGTTGGAACTGACAAAACCTGACATTGTATCAGAATGTCCATTCAGGTATTTTGTTCCACTGTGAACCACATAGTCAGCGCCAAGATCAAGAGGATTCTGATTATATGGAGAGCAGAATGTCGCATCTACAATGAGTGTGATCCCATTCTTGTTGCAA
>JAKBGP010000240.1 GCA_021833045.1 Thermoplasmata archaeon | reverse complement strand
CATCATATGAAATAGTGAAGAATGGAATTGAAAATGCCGATCTTGTTGGTGAGGGGATATTAAGCATAGCAAAAAAATTAAGTGCAGAAGAAATTGCGTTAGATGACAGTTTACACTTTTGAGGGAAGAATACCAAACATCTCGCCGGAATCATATATTTCCCCAAACGCTACGGTGATTGGTGATGTTACAATTAAGGGAGAAGTATGGGTTGGTCCTGGTGCGGTGATAAGGGGAGATTATGGAAAGATCATTATAGGAAATGGAACGGCAGTGGAAGATAATGTGGTGATTCATGCCAGACCAGGAGAGGTGACTACCATCGGAGAACATGTAACACTGGGTCACTCGTGTGTTATCCATACTGCGACCATAGAGGACTATGCTGTAATAGGGATGCATTCTACTGTAACCGATTTTGCAAAGGTTGGAAAGTGGGCGGTTATAGCCGAACACGCACTCGTTAAGACGAGACAGACAATTGAACCAGAGAAAATAGCAGGAGGTGTTCCAGCTAAGGTAATAAAGGATGTTTCAGAAGATTACAAAGCACTTTGGGCTGACTACAAATACAATTATACTTCTTTCTGCAAGAGATATAAGGACGGACTTAAGGAAAAATTATAATAGCACTGTCTTTCTCTCATGTTTATGGATGAAAGGTTCGATATTAAAGGGACTTCGCTTAGAATAATTCTCGATTCCAGAGGAAATAAAACAGTTGAAGCTACGGTAATTTTAAATTCGGGTGCAGAAGGAATATGTTCTGCACCTGCAGGGGCGAGTACGGGAGCCACAGAGGTAATTCCGTTCAGGGATGGAAGGGCAGAAGAAAGCCTCAATTTCTTTGAAAGAAATGTGAGGGAGTCGCTGAAGGGATTCAATGGATTTAATCAAACTGGGTTTGATAATCTTTTGAAAAATATCGATGGCACTGAAAACTTCTCATCAATGGGAGGTAATGTTTCCACGGCACTATCCATTGCCCTGGCAAAGGCAGTTTCTAAAGAACTTGGGATTCCTATGTACAGATATGCCGGTGGTAATTTCAGGATGAAAGCGCCAAAACCAATTGGAAATGTAATTGGTGGTGGAAAACATGCAATTAACGGGACGACATTTCAGGAGTTTTTAGTTTCCAATGACTCTTCCTCATTTCTAGAGGCCATAGAGGTTAATGCCCTTGTCCACAAGAGAATTGGCCAGAAAGCAAAGGACATTATGAAGAATGTAAGTATTGGCGTAGGAGATGAAAGGGCATGGGTTTTATCAATAAGTGATGAACAGGCAATGCAGTTGCTTAAAGATTCAGCCAACGAGATAGCCAAAGAGAAAAAGGTAAAGGTTTATCTTGGATTTGATGCCGCTGCTTCAAGTTTTTATGAAAAAGGAAAATATGTATACAAGGAAAAGAAGAGGGATCAGGGGGAACAGATACAGTACATTATTGATGCTCACAAAAATTATGGATTTTATTATATGGAAGATCCAATGGATGAGGCTGATTTCGAAGGACATGCGGAAATTACAAAGGCAGTTGGGAAGAATGCTCTCATAGTAGGAGACGATCTATACACAACCAATGCAAGCAGGATAAGGAAAGGTATAGAAACAAAGGCTACAAACGGTGTGCTTATCAAGGTTAATCAAATAGGAACACTCACAGATACATGGGACGCAGTCAAAACTGCAACTTCAGCATCAATGGAAAATGTGATCTCCCACAGGAGTGGGGAAACCACTGATGATTTCATTGCACATCTATCCCTTGCATTCTCATCCACATTCATAAAAAGTGGAACCATAGGAGGGGAAAGACTGGCAAAATTAAATGAGCTTGTGAGACTTCAGGAAGAGATTGAGCACTGAAAACTTAAACATAATCGGTTCCGGTCTTCGCGGGATCGGTAGCCTGACCATTATAGAGATGGATATTCTTAGCAGATCAGACCATATTTTCATTGATGATTATACCTCAATATTTCCAGAGAGTTTCAGGGAAGATCTGGAGAAGAGCATTTCAAAACCCATAATTTTGCTTAAGAGAGAGGATGTTGAAAGCTTTTCATTTATAAAAGAAGGAAGTGGAACTGTTTCACTCATAGTATCTGGCGATCCTATGACTTCAACAACTCATTTCTCTATAATTAGTTACTGCAAGATTAATAATATCAAATGGAGGATATTTGAAAATGCATCCATTACTGGTGCAGTTGCAGGTAGAACAGGACTATCATCCTACCGTACAGGAATAACTGTTTCATTACCAGAAATATATGAAAATTTTATCCCCGTCAGCCCGCTACAAAATATAGTCAGAAATCTCAGGAATAGGCTTCACACAATTATATTGATTGATTTGAAAAATGGAAAGAATTTAGATATTGTGAGAGTTCATCATATTGTCAAAGTGATGATAGAAAAAACAGGTTATCGTGAACTTCAATCTATCCCGGTACTGATTCTTCAGAGAGTGGGCTGGAACGATGAACATATTTTTACTTCCACTCTAGATGGGATGGGCAATAGGAAGGTAGAATCACCATATTGCCTGGTGGTTCCGTTCAGGCCAGACTCAAATGAGATAGAGAATATGAAGTCCCTTAATCTTGAGGAAATCAGCATATTCGAGAAATTCAATTATGAAAAAATTCCTGAAAAACTGGATTGAATTGTTCAACTAATCTATGGTGCAGATTGAATGTGATTCCTTCCAAATCGTAGTTTTTCTTATTTAAGTTATCAATATTAGTTTAAAACTGAAGCCTATGAAAGCATAAGGATATAAATCTTAAGTAACCAGAATAAATCTAAAAAATATTAAACACTTACAGTATACAGAACCCATGTCTTTTGAAATGCAGGTTGACAATATTAAGTACGGGGACGAAATTTCTGAAAAATACACTTGCAGTGGACAGAATATCTCTCCTGAAATCAAATGGAAGGATGCTCCATCGTCCACAAAGGAAATTGTCCTATTCATGGATGATCCAGATGCACCAAGAAAATCATTCAATCACTGGTGCATGAGAAATATTCAGTCATCTGTTGGCACAATTCACGAAAATGTTCCTATTGCCGAAAAGACAGATGAGGGCTGGATACAGTTAAAAAATGACTTTGGAAAAAATGGATATGGAGGTCCATGCCCCCCCGGAAAGAAAACGCATAAATATACTGTAACATTATATGCACTTGTAAGGCCACTGAATGAATCAGAAACAGTTGACAGAGAAAGTATGCGAAAACTCTGCGAAACATTAATGGTCAAAAAGGTTACATGGATGTTTACATATGGAAAAAAATGATGGAAAGTTGCCGCTGGTGATCATGTCCGGTGGCACTGGATCTAGAATGAATATGCCCGATAAAGGTTTACTGATGATTAGAGGTGAAACCCTGATAGGAAGGAACCTCAAATTTCTTGAAGAAGTGGCGAAGCCTGTTTATCTTGTAGTCACTCCGAATACAGAGATCACTGAAAAATACTATTCTGAAAAACTAGAAATAATCAAGACACCAGGTAGCGGATATTCAGAAGATCTTGGAAAAGTTCTGAAAAGGATAAATGCATATCCCATAATGGTTATTCCTGGTGACATTTACTTTTCAGATCAGGAAGTTGTTAACAGCTTTATTGCCTTTGCAAAGAAAAGTGGGAAGGGTATTGTATCAATGTTAATCGAGGGACTTTTCTGCGGTGTTAGTATATTTTTCTCCCCTCCTGATGATGTAAAAAGTGAGGAGTTCCAGTCCTTTGATGTTTCGGAAA
>JAKBGP010000239.1 GCA_021833045.1 Thermoplasmata archaeon | reverse complement strand
AGTAATACAACAGGGTCTGAATTATGAGGAGAAAATGGCCAGAAGATATCACTGGTCTTCAAAACATATAATGGAAAAGATGGAAGAGAGCAGGATGGGAATTAGAACAGATCTGCTTTCTGACAACTGCCTTGATCTCTCAAGCCCCTTAAGCAGAAAATCTAGAGATTCCATGCTTAAAGCAATTAAGGAGAAGCCTAAAATTTCAAATGAAAACCAGAGGACCCTGGATTATTACAGCGATGAAAAGGTTTTGAATCTTGCCATAAAGGTACCATGGAAAAACCTTGAGAAAATATACGAATTTGAGCCTTCTAATTTTGATGATCTTCTATTTATTCCAGGGGCAGGCAAAAGCACCATAAGGGCACTGTGTTACATAGCAGAGGTTATAACAGGCGAAAGGCCAAGCTATGAGGACCCAGTGAGATATTCCTACGCACTTGGAGGAAAAGATGGAATTCCAAAACCTGTAAACCACGAAGATTACGACAGGTCCATTGAGTTCTTTGGAAATCTCCTGAGACAGGGAGGAATGCAGGCAATGGAAAGGGAGAAAATCTTAAAGAGACTCAGCAGAGAAAGAGTCAATTCGGGATCATCCTATACTGTAAAATCCTGAAGTATGTTGCCCAATTGGTAAAAAGCCTTTTATATCTTCTTACGTTGAACTACAGATTATCACGTTTAAACAGACCGACGAAAAAAGAGGAGGTGTTGAAGAACATTTACCATTTCTTGATCCAATCATATCAAAGTGGTTCAATGAAAAATATGATTCACTAACTGTTCCTCAGAAAAAGGTAATTCCTCTGATCCATAAGGGTGAGAATGTGCTTGTTTCCAGTCCAACCGGTACAGGAAAGACCCTGACCGGATTTCTTGCCATAATAAACGAGCTTTTCCTGAGATCAAAGGAAAATGGACTGGAGGATAAGATAGAATGTGTATATATAAGTCCACTTAAGGCTCTTGCAAACGACATAAACAGGAACCTTAACGAACCATTAAAGGAAATTTATAAGATTGCTGAAGAAAGCAACATGAACCTGCCGAAGATCAGGGTTGGTCTTAGAAGTGGAGACACAACACAGAACGACAGGCAGAAAATGCTAAGGAAACCACCACACATATTGATTACAACACCTGAATCACTTGCACTTTCACTCACTGCACCAAAATTCAAGGAAAAGTTCAAGGATGTAAAATATGTTATTGTGGATGAGATACACGAGGTTTCTTCATCCAAGAGAGGCACACTTCTATCGCTGAATCTAGAGAGACTGGAAGAACTATCGCCAGGTTTTGTCAGAATAGGTCTTTCAGCCACACAGGCACCCCTGGATAAAATATCAAATTTCCTCTGTGGATATGAGAATGGAGAACCAAGGAAATGTAACATAGTAGATGTTGATCTGAAGAGAGGTCTAGATCTCATGACACTCACCCCTGTGGATGATCTCACGACTGCAGGTTTTGAGGTTGCAAACGAAAGGATGTATGATATACTTGTAAAACTCATAGAAGAGCATAAAACAACACTAATATTTACAAATACAAGGAGTGCCACTGAACATGTTGCAATAAGATTAAAGGCCCGCGGTATTGATAGTCTTGAGGCACATCATTCATCCCTTGGAAAGGAGATAAGGCTTGGTGTTGAGGAAAAGTTAAAAAATGGTGAACTGAAATGTGTTATTTCGTCAACTTCTCTTGAACTGGGAATTGATATAGGCAGCGTTGATCTTGTAGTGCAGATAGGGAGCCCAAAATCTGTATCCAAGGGACTGCAGAGAATAGGGAGGGCAGGTCACTCCATATCAAAATTGAGTCAGGGAAGATTTGTTGTGTTCAATCTTGACGATCTTGTGGAATGTGCCGTACTCACGAAGGCAGCCTATGATCGTGAAATAGACAGGGTTAGCATTCCAGAGGGTGCACTGGATGTGCTTTCACAGGCTGTGGTTGGAATGTCTCTGGAGAAAACATGGAGTATTGACGAAAGCTACAATCTCATAAAGAGATCATACCCTTACAGAAATCTGACCATGGATGACTATATGTCTGTTATAAACTATCTTGCCGGGAAGATTGAAAATAACACCATTTATTCAAAAATATGGTACGATGAGGAGGAAAAGGTATTCGGAAAGAAGAAGAGCACAAGGATGATCTACTTCATGAATATAGGAACAATTCCAGACGATTCAGATTACAGGGTTATTGATCTCAGTGGCAGGCATCTTGGACAGCTAAGTGACAAATTTGTGGAGAGAATGAGCGTTGGAGACATATTTGTTCTTGGAGCGAGAACCTATGCCTTCATTCGCACCAGGGGGAACAGGGTCATCGTCAGGGATGCCACAGGACTGAAACCAACAATTCCCTCTTGGACTGGAGAAATGCTCCCTAGAAGTTATGATCTTGGAACACTTATCGGAAAGTTTCGGGATAATATACAGAAGAATCTTGAGAAGGATGATCTCAGGGAATGGCTAAGAGAAAATTATCACCTTGATGAAAATGGAGCGAGAAGCATCATTTCATATATAAGGGCACAGACCAAGTTTAACGTACCTACTGATAGTCATCTGTATGTTGAAGGATATACAGAAAATGGTTTATACAGTATACTTTTCCTGATTCCTCTTGGAAGAAGGGTCAATGATGCCATATCGAGAGCCTATGCCCAGGCTATTTCCAATACTTATGAAACCAATACAAGGGTTACTGTTACGGATGATGGATTTATGTTAACAGTTGAATCCTCAATTCCCATAAAGAATGTTATAAATCTCATAGATGAAGACAATTTTGTGGATTACGTTAAGAGATCAATAATGAATACAACTGTCTTTAAGGAGAGATTCAGGCAATGCGCCACGCGGTCATTAATGGTACTCAGGCGATACAAGGGTCATGAGGTTTCTGTGGTGATCCAGCAGTTAAGGAGTGATAAGGTACTGAGAGCAATAGAAAATATACCAAACTTTCCAGTGGTAACTGAAACATATAGAGAGATCATGAATGATATGATGGATGTGCCATCTGCCCTGAAATATGTCGAAGAAGTTATAGGAAAAGGTCGGTACACTGTAAAGGATTATTCAGAGGAGGCAAGCCCGTTCTCCCTTTCCCTAATTCTGGCAGGCGTATCTGATGTTGTGCTGATGGAGGAAAGGGCAAAACTAATGAAGGAACTGCAGAGCAGGATTGTCGATCGGGTTTACGGAACTGAGTATATGGATTTTAAAATAAAAGATCCAAGAATAGTTGATAATTTTTATAGAAGCAAGGTTCCACCTGTAAACGATGCAGAAAGTTACATGGAGTTATGCAGACACTTTCCTATGGTAGATATCACCAAATCTAGATTCAACTCTCCCTTTCCATATGCTTCTATGGATGTACTTTCCATAGGCAGAGAACTTGTGAAAGAGGATAAATTATGGAGCATCAGCCTCAGGGGACTTTACTGGGTCTCTAAGGAACGTTACGGTCTCTTCAGGGAACTATTCGCAAGGAATCGTCCACTTAATGAGGAAGAAAGGAACGTACTGGAAAAGTGCAATGGAAGCACACCTAAGGAGATTCAGCAGAATACTGGTTATGAAGAGTCGCAGGTAAAGAACGCACTACTGGCGCTTGAATCATTGTTTCTTGTAAGGAGAAAATTCAAACGCGATGCATTTTCCTATGAGAAAATTGAAACCTACCCAGATGGAAATTATACAGTGGAGGAACTTTTCTTTGATCTGCTTAATTCCATGGGTCCTATGA
>JAKBGP010000238.1:718-3803 GCA_021833045.1 Thermoplasmata archaeon | reverse complement strand
AAACAATCTAAATTTTGATCTTCTCAGTGATCACGGAAAACATGTAATCACTGAATATGGTATAGTCCACAAGAACTTTATAGGTCTTCCAAAGCTGGATGTTTCAAAAAGATCTGTGTTTGTACTTGATAAGACTGGAAAGGTAGTATATGAATGGGTTTCTGAAGACCCTGGAAAGGAACCAGATTACCAGGCAATCAAGGACAAGCTAAAAACAATGAACTAATTTTAATCCATACCATTCTATTTTTTTT
The DNA here is from genome assembly GCA_021833045.1 of Thermoplasmata archaeon. The sequence continues at coordinate 3,549 of JAKBGP010000238.1, read as the reverse complement.
AAATTCAAAAGCTTTGGGATAGTATTCTAATAGCCATTCTTAGTCAATTTTTATCTTTTTACTTTATTTAAAAAATTACGCAATAATAAATACAAAACCAGGTGGTAAATCAATAACCTATCATGATAGTTATCAGCGTAAATGGGTATATTCTAGAAACAAGTTGGAGAAAATTAAATTAAAAGAAACTTTATTATCTATAGAATCAGTATATTAAAAAAACCTAATTAATATCATATAAAGAAATAGAAATTATGGCATCTATATCATATTTATTTAAAATAAATGCTTATGGTTTGTCTGAAAGTTTTGATGGCCACCAGTTATATTTCTTTATTATGGTCATGATTGCTGGAATGAAGAATGGCCAGCTAATGAATGTGTCTATCAACACTCCGAGCCCAACTCCAATACCTATCTCTTGGACTAGTGGAATTGCACTGAAATAAAGCGCTGCGAATGTCACAAATAGTAATGTTCCAAGTAGCATGATCACGCTTCCATTTTCAGTGACACTGGTTACCACAGCATCTCTGAGACCGGATCCTTTCATTACTTCCTCTCTCACTCTTGTGATCATAAATATGTCATAATCGAGACCTACGGCAAGTAAAGTTATAAAAACGAACACTGGCATGAATATAACGACTGGAAATCCCTGAAGGTAGTGGAAAATAACATAAGAAACTGAAAGAGAAGCGAGTACAACCGCCATAACCATTATGATTAGCCTGAGAGGTGTAAGGACAGATGAGAGCTGTATTAGCAGTATTAAAAATATGGTTATGGCCAGAATTGGAAGGATTTCAGAAAATGATACCTGCGTTGTGTGCAAAGCATCTGACAAGCTCTGTGTTAATCCACCCACTGCCACACTGTATGTTGTTTTAGCATCAGGTACAGCTTTAATGTTCCCATAAAGATTGGTTACAGTGTTAATTGCCTTATTACCCCATCCTATATTGTATGTCTGAAATACTATCTCCACGTAATTTGGGTTTGTGCTACTTATAAAAGTATTTGTCTGATTAATGTAAGTAGCCGTGGCTGCAGACGGAACATTGGATGGCACATATCCGGTGTAGTATCCAAAAGGTCTACCAGGCCCGAGCACTTCTGAAATACCTTTTGTATTAATGGTAGCGTTTTCTATCTGAAGGACAGTAGACATTTCTGCAGTGTTAACAACTCCATTTGACACCAACGGTTGTGGGAGCTGTACGATTTCAAAATCTCTATCGAAGAAATCTCCATTAAAGCTATCGTTAACAACCTGAATGGCAGATGTTGCTGGACTTTGAGGTAATAATTTTAGTATGTCAATTCCTGAAGGGGTAACTTCATAAACCGTTAGTCCAAGAATTGATACTACCACAAAGATAGCTACCATTGTTTTGATGTGTTTAGTGGAGAAAAGACCCACTGCGTGTAGATGTTTATGGCTCCCTTCATGGAATTCTCCGTTAGCGGTTTTCTTGAATATTTTAGTTCCATATCTGTGAAGAATGGAAAGTAGTAGTGTATTTGCTACCAAAAGTGTAATTGTTACACCAATTGCATTTGCGAAGCCTGAATCGCTGAAAAAGGGTATATTTGCAAGCCAGAGAACAACCTCAGAAAGTATTACAGTGAGACCGGAAGTAAAGACAGCGTGACCAGCCCATCTTGCAGACATAACTGTTGGTCTTTCCGTTTTCTTTCGAAGCTCTGATCTGTATCTGGCCATTATGTAGACAGTATAGTCGCTACTCAGCCCGAGTATGAATATCAAAAGTAGGGTTGGAGTTATGAAAGAGGCTTCGGTGTGTAAAACATATGTATAGAGATATCCCACTATTCCGAGGGATACTATGGTAGAAACCAAAAACATGAGTATGGGTATAAAGGCAGCCTTTACCGACCGGAAGAATAGTCCGACTATCAGGATCGAAATAAGTATACCGGCTCCAAGTGCTTTTATTAAACCAGAAGTAACCTCTCCTGATAACTGACTTGCGAGCTCATTTGATCCTGCGACCAGAAACTTACTTCCTTTATACAGGGCAGAAGCATTGTTTGCAATGGACTGGATTTTATTACCAACCTGAGCAGAATAATTCCCTTTAAAGGTATAAATGAATATGGATGTACTGTGATTATAGCCCACAAAGTTATGATAAAGATATGGTGTCGGAACGAGAGGCAAATCTTGCAAGGGATAAGCGGACATATACTGGTTTATAACCGCCTTGACCGATGTCGAATTGATAACTGAACTTAGATAAATAGATAAGGAGTTTTTATTCGCCTCAAATAGTGGGTTTCCTGCAAAATCTTTTAAGGTAGACCTGAGTGAAAGAAGATTTGATATTGAATCAAGTTGAAGAATAGTTGCTGGCTGGCTGAGATTATATGCCAGAGTGGCAAATTGAATTATAGATGTATTATCCGTGGAAACAATTAAGGTTTTGATACTAGAAAATGAACTACCTGATTCCTCCTTAAAAAGTTGGACGGATAGATTTACATTTTCACTTGAAGGACTTGAGACATATCGGGTTAGATTCTGGTAACTAATTATAAATTGACCTATTGGATAAAGATTATAACTACTTAGTGAGGCGTTAAAAGCTGAATCCTTAAGACTAAATTCTGATCCGAACTGTATTATGTCATTTAACTGGTTCACATTATTTGATTTTAATGTCGAATTCACATATGATGAGAACAGGTTGGTGTATGTTTTCTGTAAATTAAACACAGGACTATTTGTTGGCAGCTCACCAATCACTTTATTATATGCTATGGATTCAGATTCAGTTACATTTTTTCCATGAATATAATCATTGTTT
>JAKBGP010000238.1:0-708 GCA_021833045.1 Thermoplasmata archaeon | reverse complement strand
ACACAAAATAGATCTCCTCCGGAACCAAAAATATAGGGGTTGTCTTGTTTATTCCGGATTCAAGTTCGTTCATATTTTTCGTAATTTTATAGTTGACGGAGATCAATTTAAGTATTCCGTCAGTATAGTTTTGTAATGTATCTCTCTCAGTCACAACAATGTTTTCTGTTCCGGTATAATTTTTAGTCGTTTTCAAGTACCTATTCATTTCACTTTGAAAACTTATAAGGGCATTCATTCCCTGAGAGGTAGTTGTTGTAATATTTTGTGAAACAATTATTAATTCTGATGTGTCGGTAGACCGTCTTGCGGCAGATGGATTAAAATATTTAGATACTTCGGAAGTGGCGTTACCAGACATTGTTTTACTGGAACCAAACCCATTGGTAATATTGAAGCTTGTATGAGAAAAGACTAGAAGTGCACCATAACCCATCAGCACGATCAAAACTATCCAGATAACGATTATTTTTCCACTATTCTTTGATACACCCTTTCCGATCCTCTCAAAGACGGACTCAAACATGCACCTAGATTTTATTAAAATATTAATGATTTACTAATTAAAGAAAATAGAGGCATTCACTGAGGTATTTTTAGAAGTCTTCAAAGAAGTTATCTATAAACTTGAGATATATTGAATTTCCCAATCAAATTTTAAAATTTGGATTTTCTATGGAAAAACATTAGACTTAATTTCATCAATTA
>JAKBGP010000014.1 GCA_021833045.1 Thermoplasmata archaeon | reverse complement strand
TGTTAAATAAATTATCACGATTAAGAGCCTGGACATTCTGGCCGTGATAGCTCAGTAGGGAGAGCACCAGACTGAAGATCTGGGGGTCGCTGGTTCAATCCCGGCTCACGGCATACTCCCAAAAGTTCAGTGCCTGACTGAGTTTGCTGATAATATTAATTTATTTTCAAAATTATAGACAATTAGCTTTAGCGTCCTAAAAATGGGTGCTATTCAAGATTCTGTTTTAATTGGGTTATGATAAGCTATGGCGATACTCCGAAGATGATGGAGTATTGCTTTCACGCTCTCGTCGGCAGCATTCCATTCCCTCTCCATTAAAATAGCCTGGTTATATTGAATAAATGTCCTGAAAGGTTCTACCTGCTGAAATAGATAATCGACCTTCTCGATCAAGATATATTGGAAGTCTTTCCCCCCATATTCTAGTATTTTTAAAACAATATCTTCAAAATACTTGTAACCTTTGGTACTTCCCATTAATAGAGAGAAAGCATAGTAGTTTATTATTATTTCAACACTTTGAGATACGGTATCCTTATCCATATTCTTTAGCAAATTATCTACAATTTCATTAGCATTTCGTGCAAGCTCCTTACTCGGCTCTATTTTCCTACTCGCTTCTAGAACGAAAACAGAAAGTTGTTGTTCTCCATATTTTAAGTGAATACGGTTTGCCAGCCTTAAGAGAGAAAGAAGATCATTGCTTTGAATAAATTGAGAATAGTCGCATATTGGATTTGTTTTAAGAGGAAGAAATTCGTTCAGTGCAGAGTCAACATCCTTTCTCTTTCCTGAAAGATATTCTTCTATATGGTCAATTATTTTCCTCCAAATTGCGCTCTGAACAGAACCTTCTGTTATTGTGTAAGGTTGTGCGTTGTGATGCACACCCACAAGACCAAATTTCTGGTATTCACTTGGCATAACCTTCCTGATTCGAAGTTGTTGCTCCAGAGAGGTAATGTGTCTTAACACGACAGTCCCATTAATTTTTGTAGACCTAGATAGTTCTCTTGAACCAACGGGTTTCAGCGCGAGGGTTTTCAGTATTATGTTGTCTATCTCCTCTGATGATCTTCGTTTATCGGTTGCTCCAGCTTTAGTCTTATTTAAAGGTAGATTGCTTGACATAATTCTGTTAAGCAATCGGAATATAAATATGTATCGCTCGCCTTCCAGATTTATGAATTATGGCATAAGAAAGATTCAAGCAAATAACAGGGTATACAAAGTGGTACTTCCTCCCTTCTGGATTAGGGCCAATGATTTGGTACATGGATATCTAAAGATTGAAATTGAGGAGAATAAGATCATCCTTACTCCGGTAGGTGATTTATGATGTCTTGGGCAAGGGTTTTTCAGCTATGGGATGAGATCGTTAGCGAGGATAAACGCACTAACAAAACCCCAGTGGAGAAGATAGAAAAAAAGTGGGATGCAAAAAACTGCAGTCCTAAAAAAATGGTGAGGTAATATAATGTTGACGGCAAATATTACCAGTAAGTGTAATTCAACAGAACCTATAAACGTTCCTGCTCAACTCATGGATACTCATCTTCGCGTAGTCAAAGCCCTCGGCAAAGCACCATGCGAAAGGGAATGGCAGATGAGAAACAATTACCGAGCAGACCGAGATATAATAAGGTCCATTCTGAAAAGTGGTTATAATTATGGATTCACTTGCGCTAGTGGCCTAGCATGCTTCATAGATGCTGATTTTAAAGAAATCCAAGATGCACTGGATCACTTTACCTTGACGTTCCGCTATTCCTCTGGCAGATTGGGACATTATCAATATGTATATTTCATTGATGATGAGCCACTCCATGAAAATATACCATTAGTGCAAGGCGCATACGTAAAGACAAAAGGAGGATTTGTGGTGGGTCCCGGTTCTATTCATCTGGAGACTGGCAGGACTTACGGGTTAGAAATTAGAGACATCCCTATTGCCATTGTTAAAAAAGCTGATCTGATGAAAGTTTTGCAACCTTTTAGGAAGCGATTACAACCTAAATCCACTAACAAAGCGCAGCCACATCAACAACCTGTATTAGGAACTTTACGCCTTGAGGACATGATTAATCTTTCAGGGTTCAGACAGTCCGGGAGTAGATTTCAAGGCTCGCATCCTATTCATGGATCTGAAAGTGGAACCAACTTTACAGTTGATGTTGTAAACAATCAGTGGCATTGCTTCCGGTGTGATTCTGGAGGAGGGCCCCTTCAATGGGTCGCAGTTTGTGAAGGCATTATAGATTGTAGCCAGAGTGTGCCTGGTGCATTGCGGGGAATGGTATTCTGGGAAGTTGTAGCAGCTGCACACAACCATTACGCACTGACGTACGAAAAAGCTGCAGAAATTCTTGGAGGGAGAAATGAGCAACAATGACACGGCAGAGCAAGCACGGCAAAATGTGCTTAATGTGATGAACTCAAAGATTGAACGAGAACTTATAATACTGAAAACAGCCAGAAATACGTATACTGAATGGTTTAACCCGAAATATACCAGTGGGATTGCTGATCAAATGGGGAGGCTATTCCGGTTCAAATCAATTGTTTCTTCTGGAGAGGATATAAATAAAGCCACTCTGTTCAGCTATCATGAAATTTATGAAAATGACGGCAGAACAAGGGTCAGCACAGAACTTGAAAAAATAAGAAAAGCCATGGAATCTACGTATCAAGGTTTATTAAAGAAATACGGTAAGGCACTTTTGGGGGGGATAAATGAGAAAAACAAGGATCATATCACAAAGCTACTTGAACCCCTGAAGATTGAAATTCGCCAGATTCTCAGGGTGGAAGTCATAAATTCACTTATTGCGAGAAATCCCACAAAAGAATCAATGAATCCGGCCTCGCATATACCATTCAAAAACGGGCTCCTGAACCTTGTAACACGAAAGCTTGAGCCATTTACTCCTGACTTGTTTTTCACATATCAGATTAATGCTAATTTTCTCAATGAATATGTTACATTGCAAGACGTGCCTATGTTTAGGGACTACCTTAATCAGGTATATTACGAACCGGATATCCCAATGATCCTGAGCTATTTTAGTTATTCATTCTACCCTGGCCTGCCGGTGCATAAAGTTCTATTCGTATTGGGAAGGGAAAGAGTCGGCAAGGGAACAGGTGCAAGGATATTACGGGGATTGATTCCGTCTGGTTATGGATCCGTGCAGCTGGACAAACTTCTAATTTCTGACAGGTTTATGTTCACCGGAATCATCGGGAAAAACGTCCTCGTGGATGCTGAAATAAAAAGGAAATTCAAGAGAGGCGTTATCAAGGATTTCAAACACTTTAATGAACTGTTTGGTGGCGATTCGGTCCAGTATGAGATGAAAGGCCATGAAGGGATGGATTACATCAGCCAGGCTAAAGGGATCTTCATCGGTAACCTTCCGTTTTTTGATGTGGATAATCCTGCAGCCATTAATCGTATTCTCCTAATAGAGACAAGGAACGAGAAGCCTAAAAGAATCATTCCGGAACTGGATAGGAAGATACTTGACAATGAGGGGGACAAGATCGCAACTCTGCTTATGGAGATACTGTTCAAACTAAAGGAGAGAGATTTCACGTTCCCGGGAGAAATGACATCGGAAAGCACCACGGAAGAGTTAAACAAACTTGCAGATCCGGTAGAGAATTTCATAGATGAAATGACAGAATTTCAAGAGGGTGCTGAAATCAAGGTGGATGAAGCATATTCATTATTCACTGATTGGTGTAATTCTAAGGGAATACCCACACTTGCTGCACAGAGTTTCAAGAAAAAATTTGGAAACACTTATCCAAAAAAAATTAAGGGAAGCCGAAACGATCGGCATTACGCATTCATGAACTGTATCATTTATAACACTGTGTTGGAGGTAGAAACTCATAGGCAATCAGAAGTTGATCACGAAGTCAGCATTCAGAGAACCCCGAAAAACAGGGTTTCCTATGACCGTTATAGGCGTGATCAACATGTGTCCTATACCCCTCGCATGAGGAGAGAAGAAGAAAATAACAATATATGTGTAATAGAACATGCGCATAAGTTGATCACGGGGGAAGTGGTTTTCAAAAACTCTGAAAATAAGGCCCATGAAGATAGTAAAGGCGTGATCAACTTGAATCAAAAGTCTAAATGGCAAGTCTTAGAAGAAATCCCTAATTTGCAAACCTACCTCGAAATTTCCGATGCCCAGAAAGAAAAAACAAGTTTCACAACGGTTGATGGTGTCAAGAAGGATCTTTATGCAATGGAATTCGATAGCACTTATGAACCCTCAAGCGGCTCTGACTCCGTGAATGACTGTATGATCCTCGTATCTATCATAAAGGACTTCAATGTTGCATGGTTCGATAAGGATTGGTTTTTTCACGACCAGGACCTCGTCCATGTGCCTGGAGAACTTGCAGCCATGCTCATTAAGAGGGGCATAGCGAGGGAAATCAGAATAAACACGCAATCACAGTCCAACATTTTACAGGGCGGCACCGGAGCCTTGACCGGAAAGGAGATGTGTGAATGAACAGCATGAAAGAGATAGCAAATAAAATTGTTCAGCATGATCCAACATTTTTGAGGAATTGTCTGAATACAATATTAAGGGGAGTGAAAGCATAATGTACGGAACACAAAGAAATGATATGAAGAAATACGCATACAACGAAAGGCATGATACACATGACAACCATGAACAGGGTTCAAGGAATTACAGGAACCCTGGCCCATTGAATTGCAGCAATGAAAGGAAATCAGTAACAATGAATGATCGCAGGATAGGGGAAGGCATAGCCAGGTCAATGGGCCAATATTCCATGCCACTGGAAGCTGAAAATAAAAGAACACTGATCATCAACAAGTCAGCAATCATAACAGTGAGTGTGAATTAACCATGTTCACCCTTTCACAACTGGGCCCTTACAGGATCGAAAGGACAGAGGAGTATGATTACATTGAAACATCAGATAAGAGTTATGCAGAAATGATCCGGGTGAAGGGATCTATTTCAGATCCACCAGAGTTTACAACGCCATCACACCTGTACAAGTACAGTGAAACAGAACTTGGGCTTTACCTGAAGGATAAGAAGAATCAATGGAGGCCACTTGGAACACTCCTGAACAAAACCATCTATATATCGGATGAGGAAATGGATTTCATATTTCCAGTTGAAATGTTTCCAAAAGTGGCTGCAATAGTAACGTTCATAAGAAAAAGAGGTCCCAGAAAGTTATCACCTGAAGCAATAGCTCAAAGAGATGCTATGAATGCCAATAGACATACTGATAAAGTAAACCAAAAAGAACCAAATTTGCATTCAAGTGTGCATGAAGGTGTAATAATACCTGATGGCTTAGAAGGCACGAAAAAACCCGTTATAAGTGAGCAAAATATTTCTGAAAAAGTTCATCCATCATAGAGGTCAGCCTTCATGAGGTCTATGATCCTCTGGCGAATTGCTTCCTTAATGAATTCGGAACGGGATTTGTAACCTAGAACATCGCTGTCAAGGATTTTCTGAACCTCTTCCAGAAGGGAAACTGGGAGCGTTATAGTCTGCCATCCTCTTTCAGCCATGTTGGATTATTAAATTTACGCATAAGGAAATTATCATGCCATGTATGGCGTATATTTATATACATATTTCAATTTTCATTTTTGTGTTAAAAACAGATGTTAAAAAGACAAAGATCTGGTATACAGTTGCTGCTGTGGCCATTGCCGTTGTTATTGTTGTTTCAATAGTCTATTTCTACCATCCCGCTGGGGTGAAAAGCGACCAGTTGCAAGGTAGCATTTCAAATATTAGCAGTCATCCAGACACTTTTCCGATTCTCAACGTAAGTATAAGCAACCCTTCTGCCCTTTCAAATCCCTACAATGTCACAATGACGCTAGATCTTGTAAACGGCACCTCTGTGGTCATACATTATCTTGACTATACTTATTGGACTAATGGTGAATACTATGCTTTTGTTAACACGCAACAGAATAATAGCATTTCAGATTTCACAATTCATTCAGGAACCTGGATTACTTTAGGCATTAATAGCAATAACACGTATAATTTCCAAGGCTCAAACTTCATATTGACGTGTTCAGGATATTCTGGAGCCATAACTTACAACTTCCCATAAAATAAACCATATTATTCATAATTCAACAAGAAGGTTCACATCCGAGGCAAGAAACTATGCTGTCTACCATACAATTTTCCAGGTTACCCAAACTTGAATTAGAGTTCCTTAACCAAAAGGGCGAGGCCACTATTACACGTACTGCTTCAATCCAGGATATTATGTGATCCCACATTTTACAAAAATGATGGAAATCTTCGCGTTGGAATCGTCATGCCTCTCATATCTGTGGCAAGTATTTATGGCATGCCTATGGACGGCAAACAGATACAATATTCATTCTCTTTAAGCAAGTACATAGAAACATACACAGAATCTGGCCTTCCATCAGGAAAGGCATGGGCACATTCAAACTCCTTCGGGGGAAGGGGTATGCTGATGATGTATCGTTAAGTTTGAACCTGTACTGGAAATTCCAGATGCATGGGATTTTAGAGTGTTAAAAGGAAACGGCTCTGAACAGTGCGGATCATCGGGATGTTGAAGTCTATTCAGACCGGTTCAGAAACTGAAACGCAATTCTACTTGATTCGGCGAGGAGGCCTCTGCGTAACGGCGTAACTCTACTCTATTTGGCAATTCGAAGCATCTGAAGGAGAGCCAGATTCTATTGACAGATAACGGAAAGAAAATTTGTTATATTATTTCATTTCTTATGCTCTTTTAATGATCTCAGCTCTAGATCCGCGAAAGGAGAAGGAAATGTTTAGTGATACAATATCTCCCTCTTTGACTTCAAATGGGCAACTTATGGGTCTGAAGTAAATTGAACCTTTAATGCCTTCAATTGATATCTCACCCTTGTAATCATCTATGATTGTATCTACGGTCCCCTCAAATATCTTTTTTTGTCCGTAATCATCCTTGAAAAACTCTCTGGCATTGTACCTATTTGCTATTCCTTGACTATTTCTGGAAAGATTTTTGAAGATCCTGTTCGAGTCATTAAATTTACCATCTTCGAATAAGAGATATGCCAATTGAAACATCATTGAAAGGTCAATGTGACTTTTATTTTCAAACCACTCCAAAAGTTCTTTTATCTTTTTAGCACGGTCATTTGGGAAAAATGATAGAGTTGTGGTCGCATTTAACCTTAACAAAGAATCATCTTTAGGAAATCTGCCCAAGGCATCTGATAGAACTTCTAGAATTTTTTCGGTGAGAAGTTCTTTTTTTTGGAAATCTCTTTCTCGTTTCCATTTGTCAAATAAGTAGGTAATAAATGCACTAAACCCACTTGCGTTAGAATAATCTGTCGCAATTTTAATTGAAAGTTTGTATAGATCATCAATTTTGTCTAGTTTGCTATAGATCTTGAGTTTCAAATCAAGTATTGGCTTTAGGCCATCTTTGTTTAAATTGTCCTCAGCAAGCGATATTATTTCAAGTGCACGTCCATAACTTTCAATTTTTTCTTCTTGCGAATCTCGGTTCTCTGCTAGAGCTATATACATATTCGTATGTGCATGGTACGGATAAGCATTAGGGAGTCCAAGATATCTCGCGTTTTCAAAATAATTTTCGGCACTGGATAAATATTGATTGCCTTTTTCTGTATTCCCACTCTGAAAAAATCTTAGTGCCCAATCTGAATAAAGACTTCCTAATGAAACGTAAACATTTCTATCTGACTCGTGCTGAGTAACATAACCACCAGTATAATCTCTGCCAGAAATGGCTTTCAAGAGGAGTTGTTCAGCTTCTTCATATTTCTGCATTTCATGTTTTATGATGCCTAAATGATGAACTAATGTTTTTGATGGGTATTTGGAACAAACTGTTTCGAATAAGAGTTCTTTTTGATCCAAGCTTAAAGGGGAACGCAGTTTCTTGGCTGAAAGAAAATTCACTAAGAGCCTTTCCACGTTTTGCCTTTCCAAATCAATAGTTAGATTGACGCATTTCATCAGTTCAACATATAATTCGAATATCTCCTTAGCAGTTGGATAAAAAATAGAAATGGTTTTTTGCGCTATTATTCGATGCAGAGTCGAATAAGATAGATTATCAAAAATATCTGATCTTTCCATTGTGATTTCTTGGATTCTGCTCGTTAATGCTTTTTTCCCAAATTCAATGTACCCCATATTTAGACTTCTAACCAACAACTCTTGATTTATGTTTAAGCCGTATTGGTTAAACAAGCAAATGTTTGAAAAAACCTTCTTTTCAATATCATCTAAATTTTGATATTGGTTTTTAATGGCCTTATTTAATGGCAAGCGGGCTGGGTTGATTGCTGTGTATATGATAGCAAAGAAAGACCTGTCTGTATCGTCATTTTCTCTCTCTCCATTATATACTAAATTATTGCCAGGAAAACCTAATTTGTCAAGATGTTTGAATAGTTCAACTTTCTCTGATGGATCTGGTTCATCATTTATTTTGAAATTGTTGTCCAGAGGAATTTCAAATGAATCAGATGAATACGACCATAGCCACTCAGATTCTCTAGTTGCGCCCAAAACTAAGCACAATCTTCCTCTAGAGGTTAGATAATTCTTTATTGCGTAGGGATTTATTTGTGAAGTCCCCACATCATCAATTATTATTATTAGTTTTAATCTATCTTTTTTTGTTGTCTGGGGAACTAATTCATCGTATCGCCTATTGATGTCGGTTGTTAGCGAGTCTAACGCCTTTAGATCTATTTCGTAACTATTTGGGTCTAGGTAAAAGACTATTGACTTTCCTTCGCTGGCCAAATCATAAGCCATTCTTCTTATAATGAAGCTTTTGCCACTTCCAGGAGGTCCGGAAAGAAGAAAGAAATCATTATCTTCTGGGCTTTCTTTATTAATATTTACTGAAATACTTTTCTTCATCTTTGCATATATTTCTCTTCTGAAATCCCAATTCTTACTAAATGCTGACCAATTTAAATTTCTGCCTTTGAAAAAATCGTCCACATTGCCTGGATCATCAAGCAATTTATCCATTGTAAGCAATTCTCCAAACTTTTCTACTTCCTTGACAAGTGTTGAATCGAGTTCTAATGCGTCTCGGGAATTTGGGGCTCTTAGACTTCTTTTAGGTTCGATCAGAACCTTTTCATCGGAAAACTTAAAATCGGTTCCACAATTCTTTTCCACATAATCGATGAATGTTTCAAAAGAAAGTGGAATTGGTACAATTTTTCTTCTGGATAATTTCGCAGATTCTGGCGGGCTTTGGATTGTAGAAGAAATTAGATAGGAGTAAGGTAAATTGTCATAACCTCTAGACCCGATAGCCGCATCTAGTGTTTGAAGAGCTAGATAATCATTGAGACTATATCCTATAAAAATGATAGTCCCATCCTTTACAATATCCAACAAAATGTCGTAGAATCTGGCCTTATCTTTTACTGAACTGTAATATTTTCCTTTGGTCAAAACAGGTTCAGTAAGTGGTGTGTCTCGATTTATCGTCCCCATGAGTTTGAAGATGTGGACCCTACCTTTCTCACTTGAGTGCAAATCCATTTCCTCTCCAAAATACACCCTGGATCGGTTTCCTCTTTCTGGTGTTAAGTATGCCTTCTCTATTAGTTCATCATAATTTGTAGTGAAAATTGCAGTCCATGGGTATTTGGTCAATGCCTTATGGTAATCTGATGGTTGCAAAGTCTCCAATTTTGAATTGACACGATCCTTAAGTTCATCCAATGTGTATGGAACAGTATTAATCACGTCTTCTCCAAGGGAAAGCAAATCATTATGGCCCTTTTCAATGGTTGGAAAATTCTCCTCTAACTGTTGAATCAAACTTTCGGTAGTAGGGGCACCTGCTGAGACAGAGCAACCAGCTCCCATAAAAAGAGTGGCCTTTCCTGATTTTATCTTAACGATTATATCCTGCAAATCTTTTTCTGTCTTGGAATCCATCACCAACCGCTCCAAATTTTGTATTCGATAATTTTTAAAACACAACTCAATTTATATTAATGAACTTTGCTATGGTGAGTAATAGTTCAGATATGTAAATTCTCAGATCAGCCTTCTGTCCTAACATAGTTAGCCTCACCTTTCTTTAACATTTCCATTGAACCGGGGTGGAACGTACCTTCCCGCCTTTTCTCAAACACACAAGCATTCATGGATACAATTTGAAAAATTTACAGAAACTTTTCAAAAAGTCAGTTTTTCTTCATAATTACGATGTATTCTTTGCTCATTGTTTCTTCTGTTATTCCTGTCTTGTTCGAAGGGCTATTCCTCAGGGGCATCCTTTTATTTGGAATCACTCTAGTAAATGTATCAAAGTGTGTGAATCCGCACTCTTGATAAAAGCACCTAATGGCATCATCTGTTGGCAATTTTACGCCAGCAACAATTCTATTCGCAACAACATAGCATGAATACCCATTATTTTTTATCAACTTGGATACATTTTCTATTGATTTCTGAAGATCTGAATAAAAGGCGGACACTTCAATCCCCCTTTTGTTATTCTTTGAAAACACTTCAGAAATAGCTTTGTCTAGAGATTCGCAATCAAATTTCTCCAACTCCTTTTTCCTCACTCCTCCCATTGAGAGTTTGTCCACATCTTCCTTATAAATTCCAAGCCACATGGATGATAATTTAGAGTATTGCCCATATGCCACTGTTGTGTGAGAATCCCCATACGGAGGGGATGTTATCACTATGTCCACGCTATTCTTCTTTGCTATGCTAGGAGGTAGTTGATTTACGGTGTTGAACAATTTAATCTTTGCATCTGGCATTAAATCCTTACCAGCCATATATGCATGAAATTCCCTATATCCCTTGAGATTCCTTGACAATTTTTTATTCATTGTTGAAAATGGATCAGGGTTGTGCTTGATTAATTTATCAGGAGCATATCTATACAATTTAAATTCACTTTTTCTTGTGTTAGAGCTTTCCCTTATGGTTTCACTGGCTGCAACTTTAAAAAAATTCTTAATTTTTGCATCCTTTATGTTTGAGATATACCTCATTATAAGCCCTATTCTATTTATGGCATTCTCCTTGAACCAGAAATTTAAGTTATTCCAATCTATAATCTTTGGATTTCCCTTTGGAACCATTGTAAAGGAAATAAATTTATTTATTTCATTCTCAAGATCCTCAATTTTTGTCAGGTAATCCGTCTTTGCTGTTGAAATTAGTTGAGCCAACGGGTTAATGTCAGTCCCTATGACGTTTAACCCCTTTCTAACGCCCTCAACCAATGTGCTTCCAGAACCACAATATGGATCGAATAAAAGACTCCCTTCCTTTATATTGAGAATTTCTATGATGGAACTTGGGATTTGCGGTATCATCCTTGCAGGATAATCATGGTAAATGTGAGTGTATTCGCGGGTATTGGCATCTGCAAATGTCCAATCTTTAAGGCCTGTGTATTCTATCATGCTTTCTCCATCTTAGGTATTATTCTATCCCTATATGCAAAGCAATCTTGAAGGTTTCTTTCAAGAACCCTAAATCCAGTTCCGTGATCATGTGGCTTTCCTGCTTGCTTATGCCCCTCTGGGTACATTCCGATTCTTAGTTCAACCTTAACGATGCCATTTTGAATGAGCTTGATAAATCGTTCAAATGAGAAGCCCATGAGCACCCACGCTTCATTATAATTGAATTCTTCATTATCTCTAGTCCCCCTTACGTCAGCTTTTACCAGCAATACCCTATGCATCTTTGCCTCAAAGGAATTTCTTAACGTTTCATAATCCCAGCCGCCATAAACCTTTCCATTGACACCCTCTATAAGGATCTTATTTTCTGTCAACGTAATTCTTAATGCTGGCCTTCCTTTTATTTCAGTTATTCTGCTTCCATATAGATCCACATGAAGAACATTTTTTGAACTGTTTGCGTCAGGTGGATAACCATAATCTCTCAATAACTCTTGAACTGAACTTGAAGGGCTAGGAGTTTTAGTGAAAAGGGATATCATAGAATTAGAATCTTTCCTCATTGACTTCAACTCAACTTTTTCACCGTTAGGGCCTGGAAAGTTGTTTTCTTTGATTCCAAGGAGTTCCTCTAAAGTCTTGCCTATTCCAGTATCATGCTTCCTTTGAGAAGGAACCCATTGGTTGCTAATCTCATTGAGCCTGTCAACGAGTTCATTGAAGCCTTTCATTTAATTCAATAATGCCTTTTATTAGATTAAGAAATCGATCAGTCCAATTCTATAAAATATGCAAAGGAATTAAAAACTGCACAAAGGTAGGATTCAAACTAGGATCTGAAGACCAAGATGTTGAGATATATTGAGGATGTGAACAATGAACCTATTAAATTCACATGGAAATCGAAGATGGATGAGATGCCTATGAGGATCATGACATAATATTGTAATAATATTATGGAAACGTTTTACTAGGTTCATGTAGATGACACTTTGGTAAATTTAACAAGATCTTGTGGGATAAATATAGTATTTAAGTCATCGACATTCGAAAGTTCCTCCCCTTCATTAAAAGGTCACCAGTCATTAGGACTGAACCTGAAAGTCTTGCTATGTATGTGATTTTTTCATCATCTTTGTCAGATTTTAGCAAAATTTCCATTTTTCTACTCAATAGTTTATACTGCAATATTATATGATTTTCCCTGAATAGAGTTATAATTATAATTGAATCTGCACAATCACCTTTTCAGTATGAAATTATATCAATGCGACTTGCAGCTTCCCGCTTACAGCAGGTTTGATCTTACAAAATATGGTTCCGATGTCTACCATAGAAAGAATGGATAATTTTATTAAAGTGTAGTAGATTGTTAAATTATTGTCCAGTTCAGCAAAAAATCAAGAATCGGCAAACGAATCAAATGAACCTATTTTAGTCGATTTACCTATTGATTCTTATAGAAACTCAGAGCTTAATTTTAGTAAGGAATTAAACAATGTCCACATAGAAGTTAAAAATTTTGCGGATTCTATAGTTACAATAAAAACGGAGGTGAAAGATGCCATCAAAAATGCTGATTCAAGTGTTCAAACTTCTTTCAGTAAAATAATCAATTACACTATTATGATTGGTATTGCAGCTTTTATTACAATAATTGTGGTTCTTGAAGGTTACATCCTATTCGACGTTCTCCATGCCGTATCACTACTGAGCGCTTTGATTAGTGCAATTTCATCACTTTTTTTAATTATTGGATTTTTTGCACTGTCTTCAATCTATATTAAAATCGTGCTTAATAAAAATGGGAACGAATCTGGTATAGTAATGAGCCGATTAGGCTCGATTATAGCTTTCATTGAAGATATGGGCATTAAAGCAGAAGGTGTAACAAAAATAGCGTATGTTTTATCAGGAGCTTTTCAGAGAATACTCGATACACGAGACAAAATCAAGGAGTTTGAAGAATTTAAGAGCGGACTTAAATTTGCATTAAGCAAATATGACATTCTGGACACCAACATTGAAAAAGAAATTGACTCATTTGGCTATTTCGAGACTGATTCTAATAGAGAAACTGTTTGGATCGATGAACTATCTAAAAAACTCTGCACTCAGTTCCTGATCCACGAATTAAAGGTTCCCGCAAACATAATAAACCTTATCTATCTTGATTATCGAAATCTATCTCATAAAAACACCATCTGGAAAGAAATATTAAAAGAAGACAATACTATGGTTTTCAGCAAAATACTGGAATCGTCAAATTTGGTTAATATGAGTTCTATTAAAGACAAAAGTAAAAAACAAGAATTTCTAGAACTTATACTGAAATCTTTTAATGATGGGTATTCCTTGTATGATCTTACACAATCGACTGCACGTTACGATGAATTAATCCACAAAATTGAGCGGTCCCTTGAAAGTGTTCTTGTTGCTATAAAATCTGAAATCAGACTGGAACAACTCTTCCTAGAAATTCCTAAATCCCTCAGTTTAGTTAAGGAACATTACTTAAAAATTCTATCAAACCAAATTCATATGAGCCCAGATACCACTAATTTCCTATTCTACAATGATTTTGATAAAACTAAACTTACAGATATAATTAGTACAAGTAACCTTAAACAAGTTATGCAAATTTCTGAAGAATTAGTGAAATACGGGTTATTGAAAACACGACTTTCTCCAAATACGATCGCAAGAGTAATTAAGAGTTACAGGGATCAATCAGTCGATTTCTCCAGACTCAAAGATGAAATTTCCAAGAAAGAGGAATTGATAGAGATAGTTAATTTCACACTTCCTATTCTTAACGACTACGGAATAGAAACGATCGGTAAAGATGAAGTCATAAATTCCATCATAATTTCAAATGAATATTCTGAAGTTGTTGCTTCAACCTCATATGTTAGAGCTCAAGGCTACATCCAACTTCTGAGAAGGCTTGCCTTCACTGGGGAGCTGAACAAGGATATAAGAGAGTTGCTCATCCTCGAAAATGAAAAAGTCGTTTATCTATCATCTCTTGTTGCTATTCTGCTAAACTTGAGGGGAAATCTATCTGGCAGGGATGTAAACAAGGAATTAAGCTCGAATTCCTCGCTTGTGAACGTATTATACTTATTTCAAAAAAGAGGCACAGAGGGAATTCAACGTGATTTTGGCGTTCTTTTAGCAGATTGTGTCAAAAAAGTAATAAGTGGTGATTTGAATGGAATAGATGGGCCATTGTCATATGAATTTGGAGCCATATTTTCAGACACTGGGAGAATTACAAATTATAACTTTCTAATTCATTCTAAAGTTGAATCAACCATTGAGATTTTCAAGAAAGAATCAACCAAAATATGGGAAAATCAGTTACTAAGGGATATTATCTCTTCTATTCTCAACGAGACATGGAAAGTTGATGATGTTAGGGACATGGTACTGGGAAATGCAGTTACTGCATATATGATTGTTAAGCCACAAAAACCATCAGAATTCAGAGAAAGTTCTCGTCTTATGTCTTATATTAAGGAATCAAATATTGAAGAGATACGGAAGATTGCAAGGGATACGGTTGAGCCAAGAGATGTTGTTGGAACGCCCGATAGCCTCATAATGTTTAAAGATGCAGGGACAGCAGTTAGAATTGGGTTGGTGCCCCCTGGACTTTCTTTTGAAAAATTTGTAAAATTATTTGATTCCGTAGTTAGCGAATACCTGCACCGATACAATCAAAATCTTCCTATGCACTTGATCAGAGTATCAGCTTCGGAGAGTTCATTTTATCTCACTGGAGCCCAATATACAGATATTTCTTCATTTGAAAATCAAGGAGTGCTATCTAAAATAAAAGATTTGATCACAACAGAAAAATACATTTCAACCGATTATCAGCTCGCACTATACTCCTCATTGAAGCTAGAAAAAAAATATACATTGAAGGAGACTATTATTCTGCTGTTTGAACAAAACAAAAGCATAATATTTCAGCATTTGTCAAAGGGAATTTTTGATACTCTTCGTAAATACTGCGATGAGAAAAATATATCATTGGACGGTTTTGTAAATAAGTTACTTAAATCAATAAGGGTTAGTTCTATTGCAGACTTTATTGTGTTGATAAACCGTACAGATAATGATAAAGAAAGGAAAAGTCTTCAACAAAGAATTAGTCGAGCCATATCTGTCAACCTTATGGTAGGAAAAGAAGAGCCCTATGAGCTTAAAACTTTGAGTTCGGATTTGGCGGAAAAACTGATCGAATTTTCAAAAGCTTTGAGAGATTTTGGTTCATAATAAAAGCCATCCAGTGAACGATGGTTCCTATGAAGAAGTCTCAGGTAAAGATTCCATATTTTACCTTTTTCCCCAATTCAATATATTCCAACGCCATGGTTTGCAGTTGCAATCGTTTTCATCTTGATCCCTGTCTTCAGCATTTCCTCTGTGTCTGACTATGCCTGTTCCTCGAATACTCTTTTAATGTGCTCATCCATTTCCAACTGGTAGCCAGTGGTAAAGCAGAAGTCTATAAATTCCTCCCACTTAACGCCTGCATCCTCCACGTCTCTACGGTACCTGACATCATAATGCAGTAGGATCGCACCGTTCTTGAACAGCTGTATAAATTCCTCTTTCAGCAGTGGCAACAGTTCCCGGTGTGCAGCTTCCTCAAACGCCTTAAACAGTTGAGACTGTACTTTGCTGTCATCTGACATAATGGTTTTTTTGGTCTGCCACCTCTGCTGTCAGTCTGCCTGTCAGTATTGTCAGTGTCACTGTCAGTGTTGTCAGTACTGTCATTATTGTCAGGACTGCCACTCTTTGACATCAGCCTGTACACTTTTCGCTCACTGATGTTTAGGGCTTTGGCAATCTCTTTGACAGTTTTGTCATCTTTCTTCATACTGTCAATTGTCAAACCTAGTTTTTCATCTTCATTGTCTGTCATATATACCATATCGATTTGTCAGTTAACAATATTTAACAAGTTCTATTTTAAAATATGACACACTTTTGTCAGTATGACATTTTATTTTTTGCATTCGCAATTAAGCAGAGAAATTAAACCTACTGACATCTAATTGGCAGTCCTGACAGTGTCAGTGTCAGGTTTGACAGGTGTCAGTGCCTATATAGGGGGGACGTAGGGGGGTAAAACGGCATATTTGACAGAAATGAATTAGGAGAAACTACTAATCTTAAGTTGAAAGGTCATGGCAAGAATAAAAAAAAGAGTATGACAGTGTCATACTGACATCGACAGATAAGGGTGAAAAAAATGTTATGGGCAAGTGCCCTCCACGTAGTCTCATATATCTGTGCTATGATCAATAATTTGGGTAAAAATTAAGGTTTGCAGGCTTCACAGCCTGAACATGCCGTATTTGACGAAAAAATATAATGAGTGCCGTCATGGAAAACAACACCATCTTTTACTACATGCTTAACCAGATACCCGTAGTCTTCAAGGAAGGTTGTTAGCAGTTCCTCTTTACCACATAATGCCCTTCGGCACAATGTCAGCGTCTCAGTCAAAATGGCACATCCCCATATTGTGTTATAACTATATACTGGCCAAGCACCTTTTGTATAATGAACTGCAAAAAAATAAACCTGAATTCACTGATTTTTTCTGTAGTTTTTCGTGTTTGCCCCCTTGCAAAATTGTAATAGCACATTATTGCCACCATGATTGTTTTAGATTTTTGTTATCTCCTTCTGGAATCTCTCCCTCATTTCTGGATTCTCAACAATTTGCTTCAGCACAGTTTCTAGGATGAGATCCTTGAACTCTGATGGAAATGTTTCTATCATATTCTTTGTGGTATTATCAATCACTTCAGATTTCAACAAAGTTCTCTCAATTTCCTTTGCCTCGTCTGTGAGTTTTTTCTCTGTGAGTGTTTTATCTAGGATCATGCCGCACTTCCAGCAGAACCTGTTGATCTTATCATTTGGCTCCTTACATCTTGGGCATGGAATAGGTTTATTTGATTCGATGGGCTCATCATCCTTTGTTTCAATGCCATATGCCTTCAGAATGGCTTTATCTTGATCCCTGCCTGACAGATGCACGTAAGTCTGGGTCATCTTGGAACCGTGAACCCAACCCATTTGTGCCTCCAAGGGTGCTTCAGTAACCCTTGTTGCAAGTATGGTAGCCCTCGTGTGCCTGAATAGGTGGGGATAAATTCGCCTCTCAATCTTTGCATCATGTATTCCTTTTCTCATGAATTTATAAACATTGGCGTGCTCCAGCTTTTTTCCTTTATTTTCAGATTCGATACCACAGAAGAACCAAGCATCAGGATTGTTTCGATCAGGATGCGTGTTCTGCCATTCCCTTAAATAAGATATGGAGTTGCCTACCACTCTTACCTTACGGAATCCTGTTTTTCCTGTTACTGAAAGAATGGCCCCATATTCATCAAATTCTACATCCCTGTTCTTTAGTGTGAGGATCTCTCCAATCCTGCAACCTGAATCATACAGTGTGTATATCACAGCTTTATCCCTCGAATTCTTCAGTGCATTCACGATCTTCTCCATCTCCACTTCAGTGATCATGTTGTCTGGTTTGATGTTCTTGTTGGGGTGGTTATTTGTCTTAATCCATGCAATACATTCTGGATTCTCCCTCTTAAGAAGCCATGGATAGAACTTCTTCAGTGTTGATTTGTAGTTTTCTATCTCCCATTCGGAATATGAGCTATTGTGATTATGCCCCTTAACCCTTCTTCCTATCTTTCCTGACATAAGGGTGGAAAGCACCATTTTAGCGTCTGAAACTGATGGGTTAAGGAAACCATCAGGAATCAATGAAGCAATCTGCCTAAGTCTGATGGCGTAGAAATATTGCCTGCTGATAGAAAGGCCCGCAAGTCGTATGTCATAAACAAATTCTTTTATCTTTTTCTTGTCAGATTCAGGAATATCGGCTCTTTCAAGCCGCATTAATTCTCCTTCAAGATCGGTTTGATTCATAAGATTGCATGATTAGAACGTATATAAATAATTGTATGGCATTAAACCTTTGAGTTAATACCGGCTCACGGCATATTAAAAGATACAATCACAAGGAGTGATCAATTTTCAACTAAACAAGATGCAACTTCGCAGTTTATGTTTTATTAAAACCCCTAAAGATACCTCAAAGAATTGGTGTAATTAT
>JAKBGP010000237.1 GCA_021833045.1 Thermoplasmata archaeon | reverse complement strand
GATCATAAGGGCTGCAATAAACGTAATGAGCGAAGGAAAGAAGATCATACCTGAAATAATGATACCCCTTGTTGGCACGGAGAGAGAGCTATCGATTCTAAGGGAGAGATTGGAGAAGGTGGCTCTTGATGAAAAAGGTCACTACAATATCAGCTATAAATTTGGAACGATGATTGAGATACCAAGAGCTTGTGTGGTCGCAGATAAGATCGCTGCTTATGCTGATTTCTTTTCCTTTGGCACAAACGATCTGACTCAGATGACATTCGGTTACAGCAGAGACGATGCGGAGGGAAAATTCATGGCAAAATATCTCGAGGAAAAAATAGTACCAAATGATCCATTCAGGACTGTGGATGCCGAAGGTGTGGGCGAACTAATGAAGATGGCCGTGGAAAGAGGAAGAAAGGGAAACAAAAACCTTGAAATTGGGATATGTGGAGAACAGGGAGGAGACCCTGAAACAATAGAATTCTGCCATAAGATTGGACTGGATTATGTTTCGGCTTCTCCATACAGGATTCCAATTGCAAGATTATCAGCAGCCAGGGCAGCCTTGAAGGATAAGAAGAAATGAGAAATAGATTTAATTTTCTTCAATTTCTCTCAGGAGATCACATCCACGATCTGAGAGAAATGTGTCAATATTCATTGTCCTTAAAACATTTAGTTCCTTTTTATCATTTATAGTCCACGGGATTATTTTCTTTCCCAATCTATTAAGTTCACTGTATTCTGGATAACTTAGCAAAGAAAACTGAGGGAGAATGCAATCTATAAATCCTGGCACCTTGGATTTCAGCATACTATCCAGCATAATTCTGGTTTCCTCACCTATGTCCAGTCCTGTTCTATAATTAAGGTTCATCTCCTTCATTTCCCTTATGGCCACGACGTCAAAGGATATCAGGATTAGATTCTCCTTGCTAAAATTTTGCAGGGTGTTATGAAGTGCAGTCTCGAGACCCTCATTTATCCTGTTCCCAAATTCATCCCTTGTCTTAAGTTCTATAAATATCTTCAAATCCTGGAATTTCTTCAGCACATCCCCAAGTAGAGGTATATTCTGATCACTTTCCAGTAAATTAAGTTTAGAAATCTCTGAATACGAATAGTCGCTGACAGAGCCTTCAGCACCGGTTACCCTTTTGAGGATAGAATCATGGAAAACGACAATCTTGCTATCTTTAGTGATCTGTACATCAAGTTCTATGCCATATAAACCGCAGTTTTTCCCTTGCTGGAATGATTTCATGCTGTTCTCAGGAAACGAATCAGGTACTCCCCTATGACCAATGATGTTGAATCCCATTATTACCTAAATTGGAATGCAGTTAAAACATTTTATCCTGACAGGATATTTCCCCTGCATGGAGGATACATTCACTCCACTCTTTAACAGAGATACAAGAGAGAATTGGATCAACACTCAGGATAAGGATATTTACGATGTTGCCATAATCGGTGGAGGCATTACTGGTGCAGGAGTAGCCAATATACTTTCCGAGAATGGTATCAAAGTTATCTTACTTGAGCGAAATGATTTTGCTTCTGGAACCAGTTCAGGGTCTTCCAAACTCATACATGGCGGTTTGAGATATCTTGCAGAATTTAGATTTCGCGAAGTTAAAACTTTACTCAGGGAAAGAGATTATCTGGCAAGAAACACGAATATAGTGAAATATATGAATTTCAGGATATTGATAGATCCATATTCGTGGAAAAAAAGGACTATGAGAGCAGGACTTTTTATCTATAATATTTTGAGCAAAGGAATAAATGTTCCCAGAATGTCGAAAAATAATGGAGAGTATGGAAAGGAAGTCGCTGGATATTTCACCTATAGAGATGCTTTCTCCGATGACTGCAGATTGACCATATACAATATTGTATCTTCAGTAATTCACGGGGCAAAGTGCTTAAACTACTGCGAAGTTCTTAATGCCACTCCTACTGGAAATTTGGTTGAACTAAGGGTAATGGACAGAGTTAAGAATCGCGAATTCAATGTTAGAGCACGGATTTGTATAAATGCAGCTGGTCCCTGGTCGGGTCAGGTTTATAGAAATCTGGAGAAAGGTAATAATGTTAATCTCAGGCTAAGTAAGGGGATTCATATTGTTGTGCCTCATGAAAGGGCTCCAACCACAGATGCCATAGTTTTCAGAAGTCATCTGGATAGGAGACAGATGTTCATAATACCCAGAGGAGAAGTTACGATTATTGGCACAACGGATAATTTTGTTGATGATCCTAATGATTTCAATATTTCAGAGAGAGATGTGGATTACATAATTCAGAGTGCTAGGCGCATTTATAAGGACCTGGAAAAAAATGATATAAGCTATTCCTTTGCTGGAATAAGGCCCCTGTATGGAAATGGTGATAATCCTGGGTCTATTTCAAGAGGTTTAACTGTGAAATATGACAAGTATTTCATTAACATATTTGGTGGAAAACTCACAGATTACAGATCGGCGGCCAGGAAAGTCGCAAAAATATACGAAAAATTGAGTGGTAGAAAAATTAATATAAAAAACATGCCGGTAATTGATTATGAGAGACCTGATCTAAATGGAGAGAGACTCTACAGGTATGAAATGGAACACGAATGCGCGATATTTTCAGAGGATATTATAAGAAGAAGGGAAGCTTTTGATGTGTATAGAGTAGACAGGGGAGCTTCAGAAATTGATGTTATAAATAGAATGATGAGGGATGAAAATTCTCACTAAGATTGAGACTTTCTATCAGATCAAAAAAATTAAGTTGCGTTCTCATCAATTTATCACGCATAAGAAAAATTATATAGAGATTTCAATGTGCATGAATCAAACAGGCTTTCAGAAATGGTGATAAATACTATGACCATATTCATTGAACAGAATTATCTTAACCAGTAAAATTTTAAGCTCTTTTATTACTAAAGTAAAACTTAAAAGTCTCATACCATGTACTGATTATCCAGTGAAACGAGCCCTTTGATATGAAATTACACTTCAAAAGATTAATTTGTAGTTTGAGGATGATGTGGATTGAAAGATTTATCTCCTGCATAGGTACATAAAAGCACTTTTAAAGAGGCTTTGTAATTTGTTTGTATCTCTATTTCCCATTCTCCTCTTGAAGAAATTTTATATTTTGAACCTTTACAATAAATAAAGCCACCTCCCATATTTTCTCTTCCAGAAATGCTAATAACCTTACAGTTACAGCACTCTAATGTATTTTTATTTACCATTGATTTGATGTAAATAAAGGAACCATAACTTGAATTATACTCAAGGCAATAATTGGTGAAATTTACATTATCATCTATGTAGAACTTTGTAAGATTTTCTGAATAAACTTGCCCGCATTTATCATAGGATGGTGTTGATAAGTAAAAGGTCTTATTTATCAAAACCTTATAATCTGGAGGAAATACAATCTTTTCCTTATTATTCACTTGATCATTCCTTTGTTGCACAAACACGTAATATGACGCAAATACGAATACAACTACCACTACTATAACTATAAATCTTCTTTTAATTAACACTTAGTAATACCTCCTCCTTATTCTTACCCCTATTATTATAACGGATATTACGACAGCTAGATAAATCACAGCCTGAAGTACATATAAAAAATAATTTGATGGCATGTAGAGAATTGAAGTTGAGTAAGATATTGTATTTGAACTTGCACAGTTTGGATTGATATATTCATTGGAATAAAAGTTTAGAAATATGGCCAAAAAAGATTTCAATGAAATTGGATTTACAGCAGTTTGAAGGTAACTAGTGGTAGAGCCATGAAATATTAATACCTGTCTG
>JAKBGP010000236.1 GCA_021833045.1 Thermoplasmata archaeon | reverse complement strand
AAACGTCAAACCAAGAAAGGTTCTAAACAAATACACCATTAAAGGGGGAAAGACGATGATTGCATGCCACGATGGATACACATTCATTAGTGATAACAAGGGCATATCCACGGGTGACGTGGTTCTATACAATGTAAAGGATAAGAAGATTGATGGAACCATAAAACTTCAAGAAGGCTCAAAGGTTTTCCTCACAGGAGGAAATCACGTCGGATCAATAGCAACTGTGAAATCCATAGAGGTAAGTAAATCATCCCAGTCTAACCTTATTTCAATGGAAGAAGGATTTGCTACCATTGAGGAATATGTATTTCCTATAGGAAACCTCAAATTTAACAGTACAGAGTTCACTGGGGGTGAAAGCCAGTGAAAACAGATAACCCCATGAGAGAAATCACCATAGACAAGGTAGTTATCAATATAGGTGTAGGACAGGCTGGTGACAGGCTGAACAAGGCCGTGAAAGTCATAGAAATGCTTACAGGTCATAAGCCGGTACTGACAACATCAAAAAAGACTGTAAGGGAATTTAATCTCAGAAAAGGTCTGACCATAGGTGCGAAAGTAACCCTGAGAAAGGCAGATGCAGAGAAATTCCTTAAGGAGGCACTGTATGCAAGGGAATACAAATTCCCACATTATTCTGTAGACAAACAGGGGAATGCATATTTTGGAGTTTCAGAATATACTGATTTCAAGGGAATGAAATATGACCCGGAAATTGGAATATTTGGAATGGATGTGGCTGTTGTATTGAAAAGAAGGGGTGGTTTCAGAAATTCCAAGAGAAACATCAGAAAACAGAACCTTTCATCAAAATTATTCATAACCAAAGAAGAAACGTTAAAGTTTCTCAAGGAAAAGTTTGAGGTAGAGGTGATTAATTAATGACAAGTTTAATTCTTAGACCAACCAAGAAATTCGGTAGAGTTGAAGGTTGCGTAAGGTGTGGAAGAAAGAGAGGAATGGTTAGAAGATACGGAATCAGAATGTGCAGACAATGTTTCAGAGAAACAGCTCCCGCCATTGGATTTAAGAAATACAGTTGAGGTGATGATATGAGACATGATCCATTAAATGATATAATAAACACAATAAAGAACGCTTCAAGCATAGGCAGGAGAGAGATTGAAGTTGGCCCAGCAGCAAGGATGATCGGAAGAGTCCTCAAGGTTATGCAGGATTACAATTATATTACAAGCTTTGAGGTAATCGAGGATGGCCAGGGAGGCAAATTCAAGATACATCTAAATAACACAATCAATAACTGTGGTACAATAAAGCCGAGATACTCAGTAAAGAAAGTTAATCTTGATACATTCGAATCAAGATACCTACCAGCCCAGGATTTCGGTATTCTCATAGTGACGACCACAAAGGGTGTGATGAGCCACGTAGAAGCCAGAAAACACGGACTTGGAGGAAAACTCCTCGCTTACATATATTAGGTGAAAGAAAATGATTAATTGGAAAGAATCAGAAAAATTAAAAATACCATCCGGAATAAAAACAGAAATGAAGGATGGAGTTCTTGAAGTTTCAGGTAAACTTGGAAAGGTTACGAGAAACTTTGCTGATAACTATGTAAGAGTACTGATAAAGGAAGGTTCAGTTATCATAGAGAAATCAAAAGAGAACAGATATACTAAAGCCATTTCAGGCACCTGGAAATCAGAAGTGAAAAACATGTTCAAGGGGGTACAGGAAGGCTTCACATACACCATGAAAGTGGATTACACGCATTTCCCTACCAGGGTATCTGTAAGGGGCTCAGTGCTTCTTGTTGAGAATTTCCTTGGAGAAAGGAGCCCAAGAGAGGCAAAGATCATTGGAGCAACAAAGGTAGCCATCAAAGGGGACAGAATTACACTGACTGGAATAGACAGGAGAGAAATAGGTGAGACCTGTTCAAACATAGAAAGATCGACAAAGATTAGGGGGTTCGACCTGAGAATATTCCAGGATGGAATTTTCCCAATAGAAACGGAGGTTGAGGAATAATGTCATCTTCATTTAAACCAAATCTGTCAAAAGATCAAAAGAAGTTGCTGAAACAGAAGAATGAACAGGCGAGAAAAAGAGTTGAATTCAGAAGACAGGAATGGTTCCGATACAAGAAGTTTGGTGAGGAATACAGAAAGCCAAGGGGTTACCACTCCAAAATGAGAGAACATCTCGCGAGAAGGCCCCCTGTTGTTGATATAGGATACAGAGGACCAAAGGCTGTAAGGTATCTTCACCCATCCGGTTTCATGGAAGTTTTGGTGCATAACCTGAAGGAGATAGAAGGGCTCAATCCCGAAAGGGAGGCAGCAAGGATATCATCCACAGTTGGAAGGAAGAAGAGGGAAGTCCTTGAGGGAAGAGCAGATGAGCTTGGAATCAGGGTACTGAACAGGAAGGTGCAGTAAATGAGAGTAGAAACAGCTAAAAGGATAGCAGCTGATGAATATAAGTCAGGTGTATCAAGAATATGGGTAGATATGGACAGTCTAACTCTGGTACAGGAGGCAGCAACCAGAGAAGACGTGAGAAATCTCATGGAGAAACACGTAATTCAGGCCAAACCAAAGAAAGGTAACTCAAATGCAAGATTTAAGAAGAGACTAAAACAACTTTCCAAGGAAAGAAGAAGGGGCCCTGGATCTGTAAGAGGTACCAGGAACGCAAGATTTCCAAGAAAGAGAAGATGGATAAAGACAATTAGAGCGCTGAGGGATGAACTGAGAACTCTGAAAAGTGAGAACAAGATTGATGCTAAAACTTACAGAAAGTACTACAGAATTGTAAAGGGAGGCACTATCAAGTCCAGAGCACAGTTGAGATCACAGATAAGACTTGCAGGGTTGTTAGGTGAGTGAAATGAAGACCCCAACATTATTAAAGAGAAAAAAAGAAGGAGTAACAGACTACAGGAAAAGACTAAGCCTTCTCAAATCTGAAAGTCCCAGACTGGTTGTCAGGGTTTCAGGTAAGGGATTCACTGCACAGGTTGCAGAATATGATCCAGATGGCGATGTGATAAGGGGAACCGTAACATCCAGGGTTATGGAAAAGATTGCAGGTATTAAAGGTAACAATACACAATCATGCTATCTGGCAGGATATTATCTTGGCAAGATCGTCAAGAAAAAGGACATAGACTATGCCATTCTGGACATAGGACGCTTCGACCTGATAAAGGGTGGGAGAATATCAGCAGTCCTTAAGGGATTTACAGATTCCGGTGTAGAAGTTCCGTGCTCAGAAGAAATATTTCCGTCCAAAGAGAGACTGGAAGGAAAGCACGTAAAACATCCTGTCAAGCTGGATGAAATGAAAAAGAAGATTGATGAAAAGGTGAATTAAGATGGAAGGTGAACAGTGGACTCCGAAGACGGAACTGGGAAAGTTGGTAGCTTCAGGAGAAATTAAGTCAATGTCAGAAGCATTGAAGATGAAACTCCCATTGAGAGAGTATCAGATAGTCGATATACTGATGCCTGATCTGAAGGATGAAATAATTTATATTGAGAGAGCTCAAAGAATGACGGACTCGGGTAGGAGAATGAATTATTCAATAACTGCAGTCGTCGGTAATGAGGATGGTTTTGTGGGACTGGGTAGAGGAAAGGCTAAAGAAGCTGCGCCAGCCATAAGAAAGGCCATAAACAATGCAAAATTGAACATTGTAGAAATAAGAAGAGGCTGTGGTTCATGGGAATGTGGTTGCGGAAGAGCACATACAGTTCCATTCCAGGTAACAGGACATGTAGGTTCTGTTACAGTAAGAATAAAGCCTTCACCTCAGGGGGTAGGAAGAGCCACCGGGGATGTTGCAAAGACAATTTTGAGAATGGCAGGAATAGAGGATGCATGGGGATTTGCGAAGGGTCACACAAAGA
>JAKBGP010000235.1 GCA_021833045.1 Thermoplasmata archaeon | reverse complement strand
ATAAATTACATCTTCTCCACCTGTCATGGATCTGATGCAAGGCAGAGATTCTCCATAATATCTCAACTGACCGTATGGGTTGTCTTCCACAAGAGGGATTTCATACTTTTTTGAAATTTCAATAAGAACTTTCCTTCTCTCCACAGGCATGGTGTATCCAGTTGGATTTTGGAATGTTGGTATTACATATATGAACCTTGGTTTTCTACCTTCTAAAATAAGTTTCTTAATCTTTTCCTCAAGCAATTCAACCTTCATTCCGTTGTGGTCAACAGGAATCCCCTCCATTTTTAACCCATTTGCTGAAAAGGCCGATACAGCACCTACATAAGTTGGTTCCTCTGTTATTACTGTATCTCCTGGATTTGCAAGCACTGTTCCCAATTCATACAAACCCTGCTGTGAACCGGAGTTAACAATTATATTTTCCATATTACATTTTATTCCTTCAGTCTTTTCCAGCATTTTTGAAATTTGTTCCCTAACAGGATTTATTCCTAATGTATTCCCATATTGCAGAGCCAGATCTGAATTATTTTTCATTACAAATTCCATGATTTCTGTCAGTTCTTTGATAGGAAATGTTTCCGGGCTTGGCATCCCTCCTCCCAGTGATATTATCCCTGGTGATGATGCCATTTTGTTTAGTTCTCTGATTTCAGAGGGTTTCATTCTATTTACAACATCTGAAAAGTTATATTTCATAAACAGATATTATAAATTCATTTATAGATTTGTCTTACCTAGATATACCTCATCCAGTATTGAGCAATTATATTGAGAAAATTAATGTGAATAGAACATTTGAATCTCCACAAAAATAAGGTTGTAATTGAAATTGAAAGACAAAATTCTTTGAATTAAAGAATCGAGATAAAATCAGCTTAAAGTTAAGAAAAAGTGTGCTATTACAAAAAATATTATAACAAAGGAGAAAATGTTGACCGATGATTTCAGGAAGGCTGATGTGGAAAGTCAGCTTGGTTGGGGACACGGAATCCGGTAAAAGCTCTTTAATATCAAGAATAGTGTTTGATAGTGAAGCTGGAAGTTTTATTAATAAGGGATTACTAAGAAAAAAAGTTTCATTTGAGGATGATGGAAAAAATTATCACGCTGAGCTTATATTTCAGGAAATAGATGGTTTTCCAGATAACGAGAAGTTGCTTGCGGGGTCTTCGGCTATTATTATTGTTGTTGATGTCACAAAGAAACTAAACGAGGGAGAAGTAACAAAGTTCATTAAAAACTCTCAGAAAAAGGGTCTTCTCATTCTTGCGGCAAATAAGGTTGATAGAAAGTATGAGGCAGTAACGTGGAAAGAAGATCTCGAACCAATGGCAAAAAAGTTTGGACTCAACTTATATATGGTATCCGCAAAGCAACCAGAGACCGTAAATAATATGGTAAACGGTATATC
The DNA here is from genome assembly GCA_021833045.1 of Thermoplasmata archaeon. The sequence continues at coordinate 2,476 of JAKBGP010000235.1, read as the reverse complement.
AAGGCTCCTAATTGGAAGAATAAATGGAAAACGATAAAGAGGATAGTTATGCCATATGCAATTCGATTCTGTTTACAATAGAAAATGGAAAAAGTGCCCAGTATATCCACAGTAAGTACAATATGGGAGTAATATCTGGAAGAAATATTATTTTAAAACCATTTGAAATGTTATTCCTATATTACAGAAATAGACTGAAACCAGTAAATCCATTTTATAACGATTCATTGACGCTCATAAACACATTATTTGAGGAAAACGATCTGTATATGTGGAGAGTATATCTTGACCTGAAGAATGAAGGATCCAAGATTTCCATAGAAAATGAATGTCTGATTATATCCAAGAAAAACGAAAAATTGAGCGTAAAAAGGATTATTTACCCAATACGGGAAAAAAGCAGGATCGATGGTAGCTGGTTGATTTCCATATCTGGACAGAATATTGCCTCTGTTGATGACGATGGAGATATCACTTATTACACCACAAACACTGTAAATCTTGAAGGAAATAACACACCTGAACTTCCATCAGTAACTCCAGTAAAGATTGGAGGCAGAGGTATACACACTAAAGATATGAAACCAGATTGGATGGGGGATCATCTTGAGGATCTGGTGATATTATCAGAGGGTGAGATGAACTACGTAAACGGAATAGAGAACAGCGATCCGGTATCAAGAGTTTATAGGAAACTTATCTCAAGTGGATTAATTGTAAAAACAGGATTCAAGTACGGCTGCAACTTCAGAGCCTACAAAGGTTCCATGGATGATCATTCAGATTTTCTGATTCACGTACTCGAAGGAGAAAATGAATGGTATGAAATCAGCAGGGCTGTAAGGCTGGCAGCCTCAGTCAGGAAAGAAATGATCTTTGCAATGATTCAAGACGAAAAGTGTCACTTCATAAGAATAAGAAGAATAAAAAATATACAGGAAATGAATTTAAGAGATTAAATCTGTGATTCGAAGTCATCAATTGTAAATTTAAATTCGTCGTATGATTTGATATCTCCTCTGTTTTTCAGAATTTCTCTGGAAAGTAGCCAGTATACAAGGGCTAATGATCTTCTACCTTTGTTATTACTGGGTATGACCAGATCTACAAAATCTGTTTTATTATTTGCGTCACACAGAGCAATTATTGGAACTCCAACATCCTTTGCCTCCTTCATAACCTGAGTATCTGCAAGAGGATCTGTAACTATTATCGCCTTTGTTTCTGTATATGTTGGAAGTTGGTAATTTGTTAATGTTCCTGGTATAAACCTTCCAACTATGGCCTTTGATCCTATAACCTCTGAAAACTTGGTAACAGGTCTAAACGCATACTGTCTCTGAGCCACAACAAGAATCTGAGTGGGATCAATCCTGGAAAGCATTTTTCCAGCAATTTTAAGCATTTTATCTGTAATCTTCAGATCAAGGAGGTACAGTCCATCATTTCTAATCTTGAATATGTACTTCACCATATCCTGTGTTTTAACCTGGGTACCAATATGTACGCCTGATTTCTGATATTCCTCCTCTGATATTAGCAACTCTTCTTCCATTCCAATCATCTCTTTAGGTGTCAAGATTTGGGTTTATCTCTTTAACCTATATATGGGTTTACGTATAATTACTGAAGATTATTAGATTTTAACATGGTCTTTCCAGTAGATCGCTTTTGTAAATAGTCTTTTTTTATAGGTAATCCTTATTATAATGCTTTAAAAAGTCTTTAAAAAATAATTATTCCCATTCAATGGTTGCTGGAGGTTTATCGGTGATATCAAGCACAACTCTATTTACTGATGGTACTTCATTTGTGATTTTGGTGGATAATTCCTCAAGAAAATCCCATTCAAACTTGTGAAATGTTCCAGTCATTGCATCTGTTGAATCAATTGCCCTGATCGCTACAGTATTACCATAGGACCTTTTGTCTCCATGCACCCCTGTCGTCCTTACTGGCAAGATGACTGCAAAATACTGCCATGGTCTGTTTTCAGGTTTCATTGAGCTTTCAATTTCCTCCTCTACTATTCTGGTTACCTTTTTCAATATCTCAACCTTTTCCCCTGTTATTTCACCGATTACCCTGACTGCCAGTCCTGGTCCGGGAAAGGGCTGTAGACTGGTATTAAGACCAAGTTCCTCGCTGAGTTCTCGTACATCATCCTTATAAAGATCTCTCAGCGGCTCTATAAGTTTCAAATTCATTTTTTCTGGCAGTCCACCAACATTGTGATGACTTTTAATGGTATCTCTGTTTTTACCACCACTTTCTATCCAATCAGGGGCAATGGTGCCCTGCAAAAGAAATTCAGCTTCTGAAAATTTAGCCTCTCTTTCGAATAGTTCTATAAAGGTCTGGCCAATTACTTTTCTCTTTGTCTCCGGATCTACTATACCTTTTAATTTCTCAAAGAAGAGTTTAGATTCGTCCAAAATCTTATAATTGATTCCAAATTTTTTAAAAAATAGCTCTA
>JAKBGP010000234.1 GCA_021833045.1 Thermoplasmata archaeon | reverse complement strand
AGGAACATGTAGAGCGAAAAGAGCAATAACAAGCCAACAAACTCCCAGTTTTTTGTAAACCATTTGGTAAATTTCTCAATAGGTTGTATCTCTTCCAGTTCCATTTTACTACTACCGAAGCGGTTAATACAATCTATGTATAAGAATGTTTAACAAATTGTTAAGAATTCGATTACAACGAATTGCCCAATATTTAGATTTATTCCTGCTAAATTGCAGCATTTCCAAGAGGCAAAAATGTCAGTCCATCATTAATACGGACACATGAGTGAATGTTTCAAAGTTTCCTGATCAAGGCTTGCAATTCAATCTGCATATAAACAACCGGAAGCTCAAGTTCGTAGATTTTAATGGTATCAGGGTGAATTTCTCCAATGAATCCTGCCCTTTCCCCGTTAATCATTATGCAACCTGATCTTCCATTTATGAAACCATTCAAGTTCTCAGGTGAAATTACTGGATTACGTATTCCTGCATTACTCAAAATGGCATCCATATATCCTTTGATTTCTGAGTAAGAGGATGAATTTGAGCAGATCCCTATGGATAATAACCGCTTCTGAACATTCTGGTCAATCACATCACCAATTTCAAATATTTTCTGGGGAAAGCCGTTATGCTTATTCCTTTTGAAAAACTCCATTGTTCCATTGAAAAGAGATTTCCTGACGGCAGAGTAATCTTCACTTTTAGGATTCATTATCATTATAGATCCAACATCTGCACTGCTCTTTGATGTCAGAACAAAGTTTATCACTTCCTGGAGGCCCATTGAGAGCATCACAGATCTGAGTTTCTCTGTTGCTGAGTTGAATGGATCAGGCTTCCCTGTAAATTTGGAGTATAATGGTACCTCTGAGATGTTTCTAAGTTCAATTGCCTTCACCAGATCCTCCATAAGATCTGCCTTGCCCATAATATCCACTCTTCCCATAAATGGAGTATATGTGTATGCTCCATACTTTTTATAACCTATTTTCTCAAAGAGACTGTCAATTTTCCCCTCCTCAGGAATGAATCCAAGAGATTTTTTAATGTATGAAGGGTTAATTGTAATATGTTTTTCTTTCAGTAATTCATCAGTGTCTATCGCATATCTCCCAATTGTCTCAAGAATGCTTACATCTGCCCCGAGATTAATGAAATACCCAATAGACAGTCTTGCAGCAATTTCGAGAGATCTTCGATCTTCCGCAGTGACGTCCACTAGCATTGATTCTGTTTCATCCCTTATCCGGGTTCTGCTTGAATTAAAAAGAGGTGGGATCGATATTGCTCCTTGCTCATCATTGAGATAAAGATATTTTCCATTTTTCAAATTTCTTCCGTAAGTTATCCCTTTTTCATGCTTTCTTATCATCTCCCAGATATCTCCAGAAACTCCATCGAAGGTATCAAAATTAAAACTTGAATCTCCTTCTCTATAGTCAAGGTTACCATGTACATGATCAAGATCATGCAATCCAAAAGCAAACATCTTTCTTGATCTTCCAGTTGTTTCGGAAAGTTTATCAGTAAATGCAAGCGAATCCTGTATTATTTCTTTATTTTTGGATCTGAAATGCACCTCGTATGCAATTGCATACTTTCTCTGAGTGCTTAATGAGGTAAGTGACCTTTTGGATTTTTTAAGCATCCCTATAGGAAAATCTCTGTTTATAAATTTCAAATATGATCTTTGCAGTGCCAAGATTGAGTACAAATCTGGTCTGTCGGGATTTAGTTCGATCTTTACGTCATTCCCAGTTTCAACTGAGAATCCCATGACTCTGGAAAAAGATCCAATATCTTCTTTCCAATTTTTGCCAAAAGCGTTAAAAATTTGATTTTCGGTGATTCTGATTACCACCACAATCAGTCACCTTTATTCTTGTCCACGGTTTCTTTGAATTTTTCATCTACTTTTTTGGCCATATACTCCCTGAGTACAACTCTGATAAGTTCATCCAAGGATACTGCTTCTCCACTATTTATAAAATTGTCTAGGTCCTGCAACATTTTCTTGGTAATTTTAACATTGATGTTCCTGACATTGGTATTTTCATCATATTTTTCCATGAAATCTTTAATAGATTCTCTTATTACATCTGAAATGGTATCATAATTCCCCTTGTCTCTTATGATCATAAGTCTTTCAAGGTCTTCTTCAGAGACCCTTATTGTTATTCTGTATGGAACTGACATAAACATCTTCCAAATTTAATGTAGTATATTATACAATACTAAAATGTTTTTCCATTGAAATTAGATGTGAGAGAGTCAACTACCCTCTCTGACGGAAGGGACTTACTGCTGATCTCCCTTATGCCCGTAGGCATGAATTCATCGAACCGCAACGATTGGCTGGTTGACAACAGCCTGAAGTTTTCAGATTTACCAAGTACCTCAATGTTTCCTGCTGCATTGAGATCCGCATGAAGTTCAAAATTGCAATTCAGGCAGTGGAAAATATTTCCCTTTCTGTTATTCTTATGGATATATCCACATTTTGAGCATTTCTGCGATGTGAATTTTGGATTAACATAGATTACCGTTTTTCCCATCTCCTCCAACTTGTATTCTATGAACTGCTCCAACTGGTATGGAAGCCATGAACCGAGTTTATGGTTGAATCTCCTTCCGTTATTTTTCTTTTTCATTCCCGCTGATTTCAAATCCTCAAGTGCGATCACATCAAATGGGAAGGTTTACGATCTGCCTTGAAATCACATGGCTTGTATCCTGCACGAACCGTCTCTCTCTTCCGCTCAATTCTCTTAATTTACGATGAGCGGAACGAGTGCCTGCGTGCTGCAATTTCTTTTTATTGTAACAATATCTTCCCTTCACTTCTTTCAGATGTGCTGGATTTATTGTTTGACAGCACTGCTATATTCTTTATTCCTCTGTCTATTCCTATTACCTTTTACCTCATTATCTGCATGTCTTTGTACTTCTGTATTAACCTTCACCTGAATCATCACCGACATCTTCCTATGATTTGTGTCAATGAACACTGACAGTTGCTAGAGATATTGTGTGGGAATCGGGATAGAATTTGAATGTTCTCCTGTCATACCTTATTGTCAGGGAGTTCCTGTGTATCTGCTTCTCCAGATTGGTTTGCTTTAATGTTTCCGATGTGGTATCTCTCGCTGTATGTACCAGAGCAGACGGAAGCGTTGGTATTGCTTTCCTGATATCTTCATAGATTGCACGATTGAGCTTGTTCTTGTTGAATGTGTGTGCAGAAAAGCCATAGTCCAGAACCTTCTGGGATGCTTCCCTGAATCTCTCTCCCGTCTCCAGAAGCGATTTGTCATAGGGAAGTTTCAGTTTAATAGTCATGAACATTGTTTGATAGATCACAATACAGTATGATGAATTTCTGTTCGCTTTCATCCCCTTGCCAAGTCAAGGGGTCTTCCCACTCATATCTGATAAAAATAAGTACATCACCTAATATAAGCCGGCCACAGATTAAAATATTTTATTAATTGGATAAATTTTTAGCACCTTATGCTAAATCTGGAAGGCAACTGCAAAAAGAATTTTAATTCCTTATGTAGTTATCATTACTACAAGTTTAGACCAAAATTCTTAAACATGTATTTATTTCTGGTGTTGAGATATTTCATTAAAATAAATCAATCACCAAAATTTATAGTTAGTTCCTACATATCAATATTTGTAACATTCAATACATCTTCACGTTGGATGAGTTTTGTTAAACGATCTGAACAAAATTTACAAAAAATTTAAGATATTTTAGCTTTCATAACTACAAAATACTTTTAATGCAGTGTGATCTATAATCAAAATAAGGTGTATGAATGATCGCAACAGAAGAAAGGAACAAATTCCCACAAATCAGATTTGCATCTGATTTTGAGATAAGTAAAAATGCGCCATTTAAAACGGTTGATGAG
>JAKBGP010000013.1 GCA_021833045.1 Thermoplasmata archaeon | reverse complement strand
TCCCAGTGCTCCCATTTTTTTAAATCCCTTTTCACCACGATCAATTCTTCCATTTTTCCCTTCATATTGCTGCCTCCGCTTCTAATAGAAAAAATCCGGGGATTTGCACCCTCCTGTACATTTTGTACACCTCGTCCTGCACGTCTTCTGTACGTATGTGGGTGTAAATCACCGTGGACGATATGTCCTTGTGTCCAAGATAGACTTGGACCTTCCTTAAATCCAGTCCGCCTTTAAGCAGGTTTGTGGCACAGAAATGCCTGAGTGCATGTGGGTGAAGCTGTTGCATCCCTTCTGTATTTCCAGATTCTATCGAGATGGTCTTAATGGCTGTGTGTTTCACATTGTCGTAATCGCACTTCCACCCGTCGTTTTGATTAGGAAACAAAACAAATTCAAGAAATTTGTATGCCTAGTTATTATGTAGAAATTTCCGCATAAAATCGTTCATAAGGTTTTTATTCAAATAATGGCAACTTCGAGAAATATTTCATTTTGATATTCTAAAAGTATATTTTCATATCCATTTGTTTTTTATTAACATTTAGCTATTATCTAAGTCGACATTTGTTGGTAAGCGTATAATATTATTGGCATTCATTGATTGGCAAAATGAATATCGTTATATTTATTAATATCTGTTTCGTATACAAATAATGGAAACACTGTCAAGAAGATATCCTAATGCTTTACCTTCATTTCTTCTTATGGAAGATAAGAATTATCAGACAGATTTACAAGTTATAGTATTAGATAAACACTTATTTGATATTTTGTTAATCAAGCCGGTAATTAAAGGATCAACGGGTATTAGAAAAATAACATTGGAGCGTAGAACATTTGAATTACTATTAACTGAAAAGGATAAAAGCGTGAAAGAAAAATTTAAGAATGAAAATTTTTCCACAAATAACACACTGAAGAAGTCATTTTTTTCACAACCAATGCTTATATCCATTAGAAAGAGGGAAAAGTCAATATTGACATGGATCAAGGTCGAGATACCAAACTAATACGACGAATTGAAAGATCATAAGGGGATGTCGTTGGAAAAAAAGAAAATTGAGAAAGAGGATGAGCGCTTGGAAAAAATTATCATTCTTGCAGAGAAAATAGAGGGTGAGTTTTGGAGAAAATTTTCGGAATTGGAAAAATTTAGAAGGTTAATCTTTTGATAAAAACATTAATTGGAACTTATAGTTGGCAGGAAAGGTGAAAAGATGGTGGAAGGAGAAAACGAAATCAGGCCCAAATTTTTCGTAAGTTCTGCGCTCAAGGATTTGATAGGCAGGGAATTAGTTTCAAACAAGTATATCGCAGTTTTTGAGCTAGTCAAGAATTCATATGATGCGGGAGCGAAAGAGGCACATATAATATTCAAGCATCGAGAACCAGATTCAGGAGGAGTTAGTCAAATATTGATTTATGACGATGGAATCGGAATGTCAAAAAAAGATATTATGACGAAATGGCTTTTCATTGGGTATTCCGACAAAAAAGAATCCCTTAATGGGTTGGTGAGAATGTCTTCAGGGTACAAAGGAATTGGTAGATTCTCATGCGACAGGCTCGGTGTGAAACTTGACATGTATACAAAAACAGAGATTGACAGTAACTGGAACCATCTTGCCGTGAATTGGCTCGATTTCGAGCGAGATCAAAACAAAAAGCTAGAAACAATAGAACTATCATTGACTATTGAGGACCTTCCTGAAGTTGTAAGAGACTATACACACGACCTGAAATCTGGAACTTTCCTTCTTATTACAGGAGTCCGGGACGAGTGGCCATATGACGATCTCTTTACCATTAAGAAATATTTGCAAAGGATGGTAAACCCTTACGAGCCTATTTCTGATTTCAGGCTATTCCTTGCTGCACCTGCATATATTGCAGAAGATAGGAAACAAGAGAAGATAAATGAGGAAAAGGAAAATGCTGACGATGAGGTTTTTGAGAGGTGGTCACCGAAAGGGCCTGTTGGAGGTGAGATTAAGAACGCAGTTATTGAAGAAGTCAAGGAAAGATCTTCATGGATACGTGGATGCGTTGAGGATGGTAAGATCAGGATTCAACTTTTTGAAGGGAAAGATGTTCTCATCGAGACAAAGGAAGTATCCCCATTCAATAATATAGGGATGCCACAGAAGGCAGAGAAGGTTGAGGCGGAGATATTTTACCTCAATAGGAATGCAAAGAACATATTCACGAGAATAATGGGAGTCCGACCTGTTGACTTTGGATCAATACATGTTTACCGCAACGCTTTCAGGGTTCTACCTTACGGAGAAGCTGGGAATGACTGGCTTCAGCTCGACTTGAAAAAGGCTCAAGGGTTTAAACGATTATTATCAACCAGAGAACTTCTAGGCAGAGTCTCGATTTCAGACAAATCTAATACTTTTAGGGAAGTTGCAAGCAGGGAAGGTTTTTATGAAGGTCAGTCACTTTCAGAATTGAAAGAGTTCTTGCTGGTTTACCTCATACGAGAACTTCAACGTTATGTTGTTGAGGCGATAGGTTGGAATTCTGGTGAAGAACATGCTGACGAGAAAGAGCGAAAAATCGAGATGGTTAAACTTGTCGACTATATCGCTGGAAATCCGGACAATTTTCTATCTATAAGCGTTGGGCCTAATTTGCTGGACATTGTCAAGGAGAAGGAAATCCAGAAGATTCCACAGATTGTCGAGAGCCTTGAATCACTAGCCAAGCAGTTTACAGGCGAAGAACAAAAAGAATTCGTTGGGAATCAGCTGAGATCGCTCAAGCGTGGTGTGAGGGAGCTCAACAAGAACATAAGGGCGAAGGAGAAGGAAATCGTGTTCTTGGAAAAGTCAACTGAGGGGGGAAAATCTCCCATGCTTGATCATGAAATCATAATTGCAGGGAACGACGTCTTTCCAGCATTGGAGAAAGTTATATCCGAACTTCGCAAACATCATGGGATGGGAGATCTCATCATGTCATTGGAATCGGTAAGGATGTCGGTTCAAAAAATGGTAAAAATTGCAGAACTTTCTATCAGTGCAAAATTCAGCTTAGGGACTGATTTTCTGGAAACCAATGTAACATCATTTGTAACACAATATCTCTCGGTGACAAAGAAAGACTTTCTAGAAAGTAATGGCGTGAATCTGGAGTTTATTGGTGGTGACGTGTTGTTTCAGCGCGAGATACCATATCTAGACCTTGTGATAATAATAGACAATCTCGCAAGCAACTCGGTTAAAGCCCATTGCAAGAATATTACTGTCAAGTTCGAGAAAATGGATGGCAAGTTGAAGGTTCTTTTTTCTGATGACGGAGAGGGTGTTACGGAAAGTTTTCGAGACAAGCTATTTCTTCCAGGAGAGTCTACCCGAGGTGGAACTGGACTAGGATTGTATAGCCTGAAAAAATTTGCATTAAGTATGGGAGGCGAGATCAGGTTCTTGGGTAACTCTTTTGATGGCCTTCTGGTGGGGGCGTGTTTTGAGGTGATCATATAAACTCCGGCAACTCAGCAATAGATAACAATGGTAAATCTATAGAAATTAATGTTCTTATTCTGGAAGATAGGGATAGGCAAGTCGATGTTATAAAAAAATACATCACGGATAATCTTAAGAGCATAAACACGAGGATAAATGGCATGAATCTAGAACTGAAGAGTATTATGCATATGAAGAAAAAGGAAGATGTCCTGAATCATATTGAAGCTGAAAAATCTGTTCCAGACTGGGTTCTTTGCGATCTAAACCTTTCGGAGAAAGGAGCAGGGATGGAAGTTGCAAGGGAAATACTGCACAGGAGGTATCCGACGGACATTCTTCTTTATAGCAATGCCCAAGTTTTGGGCGATGATAGTAAAATCGATAAAGGAAGGTACGGAAATATTATGACGGCAAATAGGGATCAAATTGGGGCATCAATATACAGACTGGTCTGGAGGGCAGCTGTGAAATTACCAGATCCAGAGTACCTAAGGGGGTTGGTTCTATCTAGAGTTACAGATACTGAATTATTGATAGATGACTGCTTAGCTACGCTTTTCAAGATATCTGACGAACTGGTTGATCGTTTCAAATGGGGACTCCTGAGAAGTGATGGATATGGGCCTTCTTTTAAGTATAGTGTTATCGAGAGATATCTTAAGGACAGACTAAATGATGATTTTTCCACATGCCCTATTAAAATGGATAAAAAAAGAGAACACTTGACTATTTATAATCATTTAATGGGGGTGATTGGTACAAGAAACCTTGTGGCCCATGGGTTGGCGGAAAGCGATGAGGCTGGAGGGTTATTCATAAAAAATCGTCTTCAAGAACAAGGTAATTCTCTACTAACAAGAGATCAAATAAAGAAACACCTCCATCTTTGTTACAGGACTGATGAAGAATTAAAAACACTTCTGGAGTTCATTAAAAATATGAAATGATGCTTGTATTTATCTAGGAATAGTATTTTCTTAAAACCTTGCCTGCAATCTTTGCAAATTTTGGGGGGACAGCATTTGCCACCTGCGTGTATCTTGGTGTTTCAACTACCCTCAGTTTTCCACCTGTTGTATACTTCCCCTTGAATTCGAACCAATCGGGGAAGGCTTGAAGTCTCGCATACTCTCTCACAGTCAGTATTCTGGGCTCATCATAGTGGATATAGTCATCCGGCAGTGTTGTCAAGGTAGGAGATGGTTGATTTGGATCAAGATTATTCAAGTTTCTCTTCTTGAGTTTCAGTGAAGTTATGTAGTCTTTGGAGGAATTTGTAGCGCAGCTTGAAGATTTAACTATTTCCGAGAATCTCTCAACAATCCTTTCAGAATGGTTTGCAAATCTATGACTGTCAGGAGATTTGTTTATAGTATGTTTCCTCAATTCAACCTGATACTGCGAGGTCGGGGATCCATAGATTCCGGCCCTGAATCCCCTTGAGTCGGGGGAATCAATTTCACCATTAACTCTCCTTAAGTCTGAAATTGCGTTTCCCACAGTGATCTTTGTGCTTTGAGAGCCATTCATAGCGATTTTCTCATGAATAGACTCCGGTTCCAAGTCTTTTTTCGAGCCAATGATTACAAGCCTCTTTCTGGACTGTGGGACACCAAAATGTGAAAAGTTATATATCGATTGTTCAGGTTGTTGATATCCTATATTCACTAGCTCCCTGGAAAGTTTAATTGAGTATGGGATGTCATTTTGTTCATTCTTCCCGAATGGGAAAGAGAAACCAGGAACGTTCTCGAACATTATTATGCTTGGTTCAACAAGCTTCACGAACTTCACGTAATCCTGGAAAAGAGAGTTCCTCTCATCGTGCTCTACTCGCCTGCCAGCCATCGAGAATCCTTGGCAGGGAGGACCTCCCACTATAAGATCCACTTTACCCTTCAGTCTTGAGAGTTCGGTTTGATATCTTTCGAGAAAGAATCGGATATCTATCTGTTCTTTAGGCAGCCACTCAGGCCAGTCAAACGCATTCTCGGTTTCAATAAGGTTATGCCTCAGTGTGGAAAAGGCCATTTCATTTCTCTCCACAGCGAAAATTCCCGCAAGTCCTGCTTGATGAAGTCCTAGAGAGAAACCTCCAGCACCTGCAAAGAGATCTATGAAGGTCAAAGGTTCACTCAAGCCAGCACCTCATTAATTTTTAAGGTGCAACCTGATACATCACTCAGTATCTCATGCTCCCAAAATCTTATGACCATGTAGCCTGAATCTTTAAGGTTATTGTTAACATACTGATCATGTTCAAAATTGCGTCTGAGTTTACTTGACCAGTATTCATGTCTACTAGATGGGGGTTTGTAGCAAATTGGGCAACCATGCCAGAAACAACCATCCACGAAGATTGCGATTTTCCTTGAAACATTTCCCATATCCGGGTTTCCATGGATTTTAGGAAACTGTCTAAATCTACGTTTGTCAAGTTCGTTCCAGAGCAAAAGTTCAGGTTTGGTATTTTTCCCTTTAATGCTTGCCATCACCTTGCTTCTCTTCTCCCTCGATAAATTATCTGCCATCGTGTAGTTCCAACTCCTTTTCTTCCAGATCGAAACAAGAACTTGTTAATCGATCTGGTATATATTTGTAAGTAAATATCTTTTTTAATTAAACTTAATATGTAAAACATTTGCGAAGATTCTCGTCGAATCCGTCAGTGTTACTCTTTTCATCTAGGATTTTTAAAAATAGCTTCTTTATCATACTATTATAACAGAATTCAGATATATGATTCTTTCGGTTGCTAGTATGGAGTCCACCAAGATTCAAAGTATTGAACTGTTATACAAGATGAACACATTTTAATATCAGTTATTGATATTAAAATCTTCAGGGATTATTGAAATGGATTACTTTCAATGGAATGATTTGCTTGTGAAATATTTCTTCAATGATAACAGAGCATATGAAGACACAATATTGTATATTAACGAAGATATCTTGATTGAACTGAACCAGGGAAATCCATCATCTCTTTCAGATTTTGTAAGTGCGATTAAGAATGGACCCTTTGGTGCTCAAAATGATGAAATCTGCGAGAGTGCACTCAATATTTATAACAATTGGCGAAAAGTGGGTAAATGGACTGAACCTCCATATGTGACTTATCTATGCTTCTTCGTTTTAGTCGCAGCTACTGAGGATGATGAGTTTGCTTCCCATGCATACTACCCGAAATTTTGGAAACTTCTCGGTTATCCTGGAAAAAGTGATGTTCCACCAGGGTTTTATAAAATGATCCTTCTTTGGGAGGATTTGGAGAAATGGAGTTGTGAAGAAAATCACGAATTACTTGGTAAATTTGTAATGCGTGTTCGAGGTAAATGGAGATATGTTGGGATCCCATTGTTTCAAACATTATGCTCCACAGAGGAAATTAGAAATCTCCCAAGAATGTTCCGAGAAGCCGATTTGGATCCTCTCGATATACCTACACCAGAGGTTATGTCGGGGCTTATTTATGAATTTAGAACAAATATTTTTAAAACACGTACAATAAAAATGCTTTATAAAAATACTGAGGAATCCTCTGCATTCAAGTCTGCATTGACAAATCTTGTTTTGGAGGAACTTGAAAGCTGGGATGGTACTTGCACAGAATCAATACCCGAGTCGTCAGGTAAATTACAGAAAGTTCAGGCCGGACTTAGGATTTGCATAAATTTAGACCAACTTTCAGGCACTTTGAAAAGTTACATTAGATTCAGGTCAAAAAAAACTATACCAGAAGAAGGACTTGTTCTTGTCAACCAGCGTACAGGGGAGAAATTTAATTGTTTTGGATCTACCAACGGTTGGTCGACTTATCTTAGGCATGAAGAGGATCAGGGACAAGGAAGATTGAGAGGGGAACATCTCAACTGGGAACAAGGCGAACACTTTGAAGATGATATGGGTGAATGGAGAGCTATCCTGAGGTCCTCATCAACCCGGGTTTTTTTGGAAGGCCTTGACAATTTGAGGGACTGGGTAGAGGTACAAAGGATTGAACGGGGAAGAGAGTACTTGATAGCGTGTAGATCCCCCGATGTTGAAAAGGTTATTTCCTGGGGAAAAAACTCATGTGAAAATTTCGTTCAAATTATTTCTATTGGATTGCCGGAAGGTTGGAACCTGTTTAGGTGCAAGAACATTAGTGAATCTTGCTCTGGGATAGATTTGTTGACTATATCAAATCAAGCAAGGTTAACCTTACTTGGTGGTGTAAGAGCTAGTGGTAGAAATTCCTACTTTGAATTCGCTAAACCAAGAATTGTCATAGAGAATGGAACAGGAGAAGAAATAGTAAAGGTAAATGGCAAGGCAATCGGTCTTTCAGAAACACCAGGGCAATGGCTCTTACCAGAGGATTGCATGGTAAACTCCCAAATACAAATTGAGGTATTTCAAGGAAATGATAGCATTGGAAAAAAAACCATTTATTTAGAGTCATTTGACTCATTGCCAAACTTCGGAACCACTCCATATAGGGATCCTAGTGGCAACTTACTCATTGAATGTGATTCTTGCCCGTGTGCACAAGGATCGGTGGTAATTAATATGAATATGGAAGAATATAAGTTCGACCAGCTACCATACCATATTTCGGAGAGAATTATCTTCGTTGGTGGAATTCCAGGCCAAATTGTTGACTGGCCAAAAGAATCTGTTTCAAATATTTGGAGACCAATATGGGCTATAGCTCGGTCGGGCAGGAACCGCTGGAAAGTTTATTACTGTTCGAATATAATTATTTCGCCAAGTATTGAATCATTTAATACGCTTGATTGGGATAAGAAATCTCGTAAAAAATGGAAGGAAGTGATTTATTTTAACCGAAAAATAACAGAAATACCCAAACTCCGGGTTTTGGTCAATCTCTGGCAGGTCTATCAGGAGTGTGCTAAAAATGTCAAATGAATTAATTTACGCCATGAGTACACTTGGTGAAATCAAACTTGAAGATTTTTACGCTCTCTTGAATTCAATCACGATTGCTGAGATTCGCGAGGAGGAAAGTTTAGGGATGGATTTTAGGCAACACATAATTCGCCTACTAGACAGTCTTGGTTATTGCGAGTTTGATTTTGAAAAAAGAAAGGTGTTCATGTGCCCACCTAGCTTGGTGAGACTTCCTAGTCCTGGACTACCAAAGGCAGTTCTTGTTGGAGCAAGAAACCCATCACTCATTAATAACTTAAAAAGTGCAGTTAGGATGGAGTATGGCAATGCAATTTTTTATAACATTCCTCAGCGGAGATTTGCAATAGACATCCCTGCCTTGATTTGCATAGAAGCTGACAAAATAGAAACTCTACAGAAAATATCCGAATCCTGTCGCATTAACTCTGATTTGAAAACACCTGCTTCATGGAAACTTGCGAATACCTCTGAAGAATTGAGGGTGATGAAGAATAGTCTTAATTATACTGCAAGGAATTGGTCTTCCCAACCTTTAAAGGTTTTTGATATTGACAGATTAAAATTTATACCTGCTAGTGAAGAAAAGGAAGACTCCCTTACAGATTTCCTCAGTCCTATAACTAAGCAACACGTTCATTGGTTGTGGAGTAAATCTGGGGCCGCGGAGGTTGGTAAGGATTGGGGTAGGTATATAGCATTGGAAATTGCAAAAAGAAGGGTGATTATATTCGACGAAAATAGTCTTCAATTAGCCATACCTTCATGGGTCCCACTTCCCACGTTGCTAGCCAGGGCATTAACAATGTCAACTGGACTACCCCCAGATAACGTTAGAACTGGAAATCAGGCTATTGCAGATATTCCCTCAAATTACCCAATGCAAGTATATTCTGGTGTCGAACACTCACTGGCTCATTTGATAGCTAGCAAGCTAAATCAGGATATTTTTTATCGTGATTTATCCACAAATTCAGGAGGCATAATAAATTGATAGACCCCATTGGAACATTCGATGACCTGAAGCAAGATATAATCAGGTATGTAAAAACAGCTTTTTGCACACGCTTTCCAACGATCGAGACGGAGCGTGCAGGTAGACTAGGCATGAATGGCATGTTATCCCAAGAACCTTGGATTGAACCTTTACCGAATTATGTCTCAAGCCACAAGAAGATCAACGATCTATCCGTTATTGATCTCCCTAATATGACAGGAAATGAAATGGAACTCTTCAAGGGTTTAGTTCAGTGTGGACTCTTCCGGGGTGATATAGAGCTTTATCAACATCAGCAAGAAATGTTGCTTAATTCACTAAAGGGTAGAAATTGTGTCATTACTGCAGGAACAGGCTCAGGAAAAACCGAGTCATTCCTCCTTCCCCTCTTCGCACAGATTGCACGAGAAATCCCAAAGTGGGATAATCCCTCTAGTACTCATGCACATATCAATGATTGGTGGAAGGACAGGAAATGGAAAGCAGAATGCAAACAAGAACAGAAAAGTCCTAGAGTTCCCCAAAGAGGGCATGAATCAAGGCCAGCTGCAGTAAGGGGTCTTATATTATACCCTATGAACGCACTAGTGGAGGATCAACTCACAAGACTTAGAAAATCTCTTGATTCCGAAGAAGCAAGAAAATGGCTGTCAATCAACACACCGGGAAACAAGATTTATCTGGGACGGTACAACGGTGCAACTCCTGTTCCAGGGCACGAACTCAAGAAAAGAACCGGGGGTGGGTGGAAAGTTGACCAAGACAAGGTTGAGAAGCTTATCAGCGCTCTTAAGGAAGTAGAACTTAGTGCAGAAAAGGCTGAGGACTATGCGTCAGATGTTAGGAACAATGATCTCGACAAAAATGAAGTTAGGTATTTTTTTCCAAGACTCGATGGTGCTGAGATGCGATGTAGATGGGATATGCAGGAATTCCCTCCTGACATACTTATCACAAACTTTTCTATGCTTAGCATCATGTTGATGAGGGAAGTGGATTCTGGCATCTTCACCAAGACAAAAAGTTGGCTAGAATGCCTTGATCTCCCTGAGGAAGAGAGGGAAGAGGAAAGAAAGAATCGTGTATTTCACTTGATAATAGACGAACTGCATTTATACAGGGGAACAGCAGGAGCAGAAGTTGCATATCTTATCCGGCTTCTACTCTTAAGACTCGGATTGAAAGAAGGAGATCCACAATTAAGGATACTTGCCTCCAGTGCTTCTCTCGAAGCTAATGATCCTGAAAGCATTACTTTCCTTCAGGATTTTTTTGGACTTAAAACATATATGAACATTGTCGAAGGGCATCAGGAAAATCTACCTACTGCTGATATTTCGATAGATGATCTTCCAATCGAGTCTCTCATCCACATTTCAAGGCATGCAGGTACCTCACCAACTCATTGGGATGATGCTCTTAAGGAGGCATATAAATTGGCTACCGGTAAAATATCGTCAAACCCAATTGACTTTTTGAATCTGATCAATACTCCTAAAACTAGAATATCCATACTGAAGACTTTTGGGGTCAATGGAAAATCAAGGGCCATATCCTTTTCTGATTTTTCAGAAAGACTTCTTGAACATAATTCTAGTGAAAATCAGGAAGCTTCACGCGGCTTACTGATAGCAAGAGGGCTTTTCGACGTATATAACGTTGACACAATTCTCCCTGCCTTTAGACTACATTATTTCTATAAAAACATTGATGGACTGTGGGCATCAACACACAGCAGTCAGGTCTATGATGATGGGCGGCCAGTAGGAGAACTCTATATGTCACCAAAACTTATCTCTAATGGCAGAATTTTAAAGAATTCTGTGGAGAAACTTCCAGATGGGAATGAATTATGGAATGAGTTAACTCACAGGGGATATATCGATGAATGGGGTGTTTTGTCTGGGAATATCGATGCATCAAGCAGTCCCGATTCCCTTTTGTTGGGGGATAACTTTTCTAACCACAAGGAACTTATATTTAAAATCTTGAGTGATGCGCATTCCCATCATTACAGAGTACTTGAACTACTTTATTGTGATCAATGTGGGACGGTTTTCTACGGAGGTGATAGAAGCCCAATTGGAAATGGGAGTATCGAGATGCTACTTTACACTCATGATATTGAATCGATACCTGAAAGACAAGCTGCAAAGTTAGTGGAGAGAAGATCATACGAAGAATATGCTATTTTTTGGCCTCAAGGAGAGCAAGAGTATGCTAAACCAAATCATTGGAGGCCAATACGAGGTGATCATAATCACTGGGCCAACTGGACACCAGCAAGCCTCAACTCGTTGACAGGTCAGGTGGAACTTGAACATGAATCCGCCCTAGAAGACCCTGAAAATTGGGTTAAAGGTTACTTATACATTATGGAACCATCTCCTAGCGAAAGTGGCGAATATAATGCACTTCCAGGGGTATGCCCGGCTTGCAATGCAGATTATTCAAATAGGAAAAGTAGGTCTTCACCCGTTAGAGGATTCCGCACGGGTTTCTACAAGATGAGCCAGATGTTAGCAAAAAGCCTGTTCTACAGGCTTTCTAGCAGCAATTTAGATAACAACAAACTGGTTGTTTTCTCTGATAGTAGACAAGATGCCGCTGAAATCGCGAATGGAATTGAGCGAAATCATTATGAAGATTTGATAAGGGAAATTGTATATGACGAATTGAGGCAAGAAGCAATCGGTTTGCCAGAGCTGTTGCAGAATTTGGAGTCAGGAAGCAGCCTTGGATCATTTGCAACCGCTTATGTTGAATCGCATGGTGACGCCAAGGACGAAATAATCAACCTATTGCGCATGGCAAATGCCAAAAACCAACCTATGTTCCAGAAATACATAGATGATGCACGATTAAGGATAGAAGAGATAAGGACTATTGGGGCTAAGAGGAGCATTGCAATTTCATCATTGCTCCCTGAAAGTCATAATATGGGACCAATTGTCAAGAATCTGCTGAAACTTGGGGTTAATCCGAGTGGCAGTACAATAGATTTGCAAACTTTTGAATGGTCCGGAATTGAGCATTTCTGGACAGAGATTTTTGATTTCCAAAATCTGGAATGGAACAAAAATGTCCAAGAAATGGATATTTCTAATGCCAGGATTGCGATTCGAAATCATATAACAAAATCTATTGCTCATTTGTTATTTAGCAGGCTATACTTCTCATTTGAATCATCAGGACTTGGTTGGGCAACCTTTTCAAATGTAGATTCGGTAATAAACAAATATTCAGGAAAAATGGACAGGCAAGTATTCCGAGAGGCATGTGATTCAACAATAAGGATTCTTGGAGATATTTATCGCTTCTTCCAGATCGATTCAAGATATTTTACAAATCCAATCACAGACGCTTCAATGTTTCCCAAGAAGATAAAAAATTTCCTTAAAAAAGTAGGGCAAGAGAACAACATTGAAGTTGGTATTCTAGGGGAACAAATATTCCGTGCCCTGGGTGAAGCAGGCCATAACAACGCCATACTTGAGACAGAGAAATTGGTTGTGGTGGTTTCGACAGCGAACGGGCCTGCCTGGATATGTGAACGATGCAAAAGACCACATTTGCATGCATCTGCAGGTGTCTGCACTAATTGTACATCTTCCCTACCAAATAAGCCAAATGGAGAGTGCAAGAACCTCTGGGATTCAAACTATCTGTCGTGGTCAGTCTCTCAAGGCAGGCATCCTATTCGCATTCATTGTGAAGAATTAACAGCACAGACTGATAACCAACTTGAGAGACAGAGGAAATTTAGGGGGTTTATTGTAACTGGGCAGAACGATGACAGGAGCGATATACGCGAAGTAGAAACTATAGATCTCTTGAGTGTCACAACGACAATGGAGGTGGGAGTGGATATTGGAAACCTGCAAGCTGTAATGCTTGCAAATATGCCACCCATGCGGTTCAATTACCAGCAAAGGGTTGGAAGGGCTGGAAGAAGGAAACAAGCGTATTCTGTTGCTCTTACATTATGTCGAGACAGGAGTCATGATAAATATTATTTCAGCAATCCAGTAAAAATTACAAGTGAAGCTCCACCTGTTCCTTTCCTTGCAATGAAACAACCGCGTATTATAAAGAGATTATTGGCAAAGGAGTGCCTAAGGCGTGCCTTTATATATGCAGGGGTTTCTTGGGAAGATTTCCCAGATGGAACTGATGTTCACGGCGAGTTTGGATATTCTATTGATCGCAAAAAGGAAGCTGGTTGGGAACAAAATAAGACCAAGATTCTTTGGTGGTTGTCAAACAATGAAGATTCAGAACGTGAAATTCTTAAGGCACTTATAAACAGTGAGGATGAAAACTTAATAAATTGGCTCAAAAGTGAGTTGCCAAAGGAAATAGACGATGTAGTCTCAAACACTGAAATAACAGGAGAAGGACTTGCTGAGAGGCTCGCAGAGGGGGCTATTTTACCTATGTATGGAATGCCGTCAAGAACACGACTTTTATATCATGGGTTGAAGGGAAATAAGGAATTCACTATTGACAGGGATTTAGAAATCTCTATTACTGAGTTTGCTCCGGGTTCCCAGAAAGTTAAGGATAAAGCCATCCTAACCTCAATTGGTTTTACTGCTCCATTACATTTCAATAATCGATGGTGGTCTCCATTGCAGGAAGATCCCCTTCCATTCCGGAGATGGATGCAACGATGCAAGGTTTGTGGATTCACCGTCAGCAAATTAGAACAGACTAATCCCACCAAATGCAGTAATTGTGATATTCCAGCAGATGAGAGAAACTTATTTTCAGAATTTCAGATAGCAACACCACAAGCTTATCGAACCGACTTGTCAAGAGGAAAGGATGCGTCAGAAGACGAGGAAGTTTGGTTTTCAATTCCCTCTTCGCTTGTAGAATCGACCAATTCCCAAATTTTTAAAAGTTTAGCTGGGACAAACTGTTCAATATCGATTTCCGAAGAGGGAAGAGTTTGGAGAGTCAATGACAATAGGGGGATGCAGTTTCGCGGAAGCATCGTTAGTACTCCACCACCTCCCACAACAATGAACGGACGCAGACCATATAAACTTGACCATCAATGGATAGCTGAAAAATATCAGGAGGGGAATGGAACACCACGAAACATGGAAAGGCTATCATTGTCTGCTGGGAAAACTACTGAAATACTTCGAATCAAACCAGTTGACGTTCAGAGAGGTCTCCTAATAGACTTCGCTGGAGCAGATGGGACAATAAATGGGGCAATAAGGGCTGGCATAATCTCTGCCGGGCACCTCATACAAAGAGTAATTGCTGACAGACTTGATATTGATCCAGATGAAATTGAAATGGGTAACTTGGTTAGACGGCAATTAGCAGCTTCAAAATGGATCTCCGAGATTGTTCTCTCAGACACACTTCCGAACGGTGCAGGTTTTGTAAACTGGGCTTCTAAGAACTTCGAAATAATTTTAAAAAATGCCTGTAAACCCGAAGATGCCACATCATATGCTGGGCAAATACTGAGTATGTCCCATGCGGCAAGGTGCGACTCTTCCTGCTATGATTGTCTGAAAACTTATAGAAACATGTCGTTCCATGGGCTTCTTGATTGGAGACTTGCTATAAATTATATAAGGATACTAAACGACATGAATTATAAGGTCGGTCTAGATGGGGAATTTCAGACTCCAGAGCTAAGTGGATGGTTGGAATCTGCATTTAAAGCTCGCGATGTATTTGTTCAAAGCTTTAATGGATATTCCAAAATTAAGTTGGGAATTCTTCCTGGGATAACTGCAGGAAACAAGACGTTTGTATTGGTTCACCCATACTGGGATTTTCGTAGACCTACTGGCATCCTTGCTGAGGCCATTGCAGATGCAAAAAACGGAGTAAATGCTCCTATGAACACTTTTGATCTGATAAGGAGACCGGGATGGTACCGTATGTATCTATCTAGGCAGGTATAAAAGAAAATGAATGCACCGATCAAAAGGATATCTCCAAGCACTGTTCACTCATTTTATCAATGTCCATTAAGAGAAGTCCTAAGATCAAACAAGGAACCCACTCTTCTACCATTTTTTCCGTCAGCGAGGTTAGGAATTGCGATACATGCAGTTCTGGAAGAAGCAGCCAAAGGAAATATTAAGAATATGTCATCGTTCGAGGAGCAATGGTCTATCCAAGTCGGTCGCGTGGAGAATATAATGGAAAAACTAGTCAGTGAAAAACACCTTGTCCCCCTTGCAGATTCTGAACGCACATACGAAGTTAAAAAAATAAGGACTTGGAATATGATTAAAAATGAATTTGTGACACCTCACGTAGGCAACAAATTTCCATCTGTGTCCATGGAAAAGTGGCTAGAATCAGCATCTACAAAGGTTAGAGGAAGGATAGATCTCTTAATCATTGGAGAAAGTGGGGCTGAGATAATAGATTACAAGACTGGAGATATAATAGATGAGAATGGAAATCCTAAGGATGAGTATCAATTACAAATGAAGATTTATGCAGCACTTTATCATGACAATTACTCCGAGTGGCCTAAAAAATTAACAATAATTGGGCTCAATCAAGAAAGATACAATATTAATTTCACTCCAGAAGAGTGTCAGAAATTAATTCTGAATCTTGAAAGCAAGCTTGATTCAATAAATCAGATAATTATGAGCATCGAACCAATTTTTAAGCTAGCAACACCCTCTCCAAATGCTTGCAGATTCTGCATGTATCGTCCTTCTTGCCGACCTTATTGGAGAGAAAGGAATAATTCAGGAGATTGGCCAAATGATATCGCTGGGAGAGTTGTAGAGATGACAATATCAGGAATAGGTCTTGTAAGAGTCGTTGTTGAAAACAATGGAGTACGATACATTATCAGGGGACTTTCCAAACGTCAATCATTGCTTGCCCAAAATCCTGTGAATATAATGGTATGCAACCTTAGCATGGATCATTTTTCTGGTCAATTCTTAGAAAACCAGATGACCATGGTTTTCGAAGAAAAATTTGACATTTCAATATAAAAATGCAAAAGCATTTTGAGGTATGGATTTATGCAGGTCTGAGAAATTCAATAATAATATATTTCAAATCTGTGGGGAATTATAGGAAAACAAGAGACAAAAGTGATTCTGAGTTCATACCCAGCCACGTTTTCTGAATATTAAAAGAAGGACTGACGATATAAGCAGCATGACCACTACCATTCCATAGAACCCATAGATAGAAGATGAAGCAGGTTCGTAAAATCCTTTTGTGAAGTTCATTCCATAGAAACCAGTCAGGAATGTAAGTGGAAGGAATATGGTGGCCACTAAGGTCAGCAACCTCAGTATATTATCGGTATACGCTGATCTAAGGGTGAAATACAAATCCCTGATATCACCTGCTCTAAGAGTATACGAATCTAGGGCCTCAATCATCTGGAATGTGTGATCATAGATATCCCTGAAATCATGGGACAGATCAGGCGACAGAAACTTTATTGCATCATTCTGAGCAAGGGACATCACATCCCTGTGCTGTGTTAAAGTGATTCTAAGATTTCCCATCTCCGATCTGGCCCGGGAAATGAAGGCCATTATATTTTTCAGGTCATTAAGCTCCTTGGATGTGATATTATCAAAGTCCAGCAGATCAACCCTGACCGAAACAAGCCAGTTCTCCATGTCAGAAAGTGCGCTGAAGAAAGAATCCACAGAAAAATCAAATACCTGGTGCATCACCAGTGAAGGGAAATTTTTCTCCTTCTTGATAGTCTTGGCACGGTTCCCAATGGAATCAATAGAATGCTGCACCACAGAAGAAGGATTCTGGTGGAGTGTCAGCATACCCTTCTCCATCAGTATGAGAAATATCTCCTCTGTATCATAACTGAATTCATCTTTTCCTGTTTTAGTGACATTTTTTGATACCATGAAGGTATAGCTAGGATAATCCTCAATCTTCACCCTCTGTTTTCCTGCATTGATATCCTCCACTGTCAGGGGATCGATGGAAAATCTCTTCTCAATATAATTAAGAAAATCAGGTGTGAAACCTTCCACATCCGCCCAGAACAGATCGTCTGGCCCGATCTGGTCCATTATTGAAATGTCTGTTCCTGAAGAGGCCCCAATCACCTTTCCGGACAATTTTGAAACTGTTATCCTCACTAAAATCCTAAGTCATAATTCTAAATATAATTTTTCAGGGAATCAGAAAATGTCCCTCATCTGTTTCATCGCAACTGAAAAACAGATTCAGGTGAATTTTATTAAGAATCAGAACATAAACAACAGATTGTACATGGTGAAGATACAGTTCCTGGAAAATGAATTCGAGCTTGACATGGAGGGACTTGAAGAATTTGAGGCATTCAAAAAAAAGTTAAGGATTCCTTACACATCTATCAAAAATGTGGAAGACACAGCGGGAGATGTATTCGGCAAATTCAAGATTATGGGGACAAGGCTCACACAGAATAGCCATGATTATGGAAGCTTCACCACAGATGAGGGAGAGGGATTTTTTGCATACAAAACAAGGGAAAATGCCTTTGCCATCCATCTCACCAATAACCAATACGGTATCATCATTATTGAACTGGAAAACAGGGAACAGGTAATAAACGAATTGAGATCAAGAATGGCAAATATCTGATGATTTTCAAATATTCATTATTTCATAAAAACATCATGCTAAAGTCTTGTTTCACCATTTAAAATTATAAATGGTGGTTTCTGGAATAATCATAAAAGGAATTCAGCATTGATGGTACTTCAATCCAGAATGATAAAAATATTTAAACAGGATAAAGAATAAACTATGATGAAAACTGTAAAAATAGTGATTATTATCTCAGTTTTATTGATCATGTTGATGCCTGCATCCTCTTTATTATATTCTGATGGAAACACATCGAGCAATTCACGAATTTCACCATCCATTGCATGTACTTCTCCTCCCCTATGGCTATTCAACGGGTCTTTCGCAAATTATACTGTTGTTGATAACGGAATCAGCACATACCTAAAATACTCCATTTCCAGCGTCAGTTTCATTACCGGCACCTATACAGTCACATTAAACTCTTCATATCTTAGGAATAATACGATTTCTGGAAACCTGAATTCAACTTCGGTTTTTCCAGGGGCAAACTCCACGGTATTGTCCTATTATAATTCAGGAACTGTGCCTCCATGGTTAAACGCAACAAATAAAAAATTCTCAGTAAGTACAGGTGTAATTCTGAAAACAGGACTTGGGACTTATATCACTGATCAAATTTCCTATAAACTTGTCCAGGTGTTGAATTCTCAAATAACCTATATCAATGGCACGAACAACATGGACACCTATTCAGGAATTTTCCTAAAGGGTAATCAGACTCTTCATTACGGGAATACCTGGTTGAACATCACCCTGGCACTTGCATCCACCAATGTGCCATTGAGAACCCAGGCAACAAACTCTTCCCCTAATCCGGATGTATACCTGGTCTTCGCGGGAATAATAGCAGTTGTCGCAGTGTCAGGCATGTTCATATATTCATACAGGAAGAAGCACTGAGTCATTGACTTTTTGCAGTGTTCCTGCCCTACCTAATTTTTTCCTTGAATACAAATGACTTCTCTTTTGACGTCATATAGCAGTGAATGATATGTTTCATGGTAAATCAGTTAAAGATCTGTAAGGATACAAAAAGTCTTAAGTAAAATCATATTGAACATTCATGATAAAACTTGTTCCCATGAGTGAGGAAGCATTTTCAAGATACCTGAACTGGTCTGTGAAAAATTATGCGGATGAAAAGGTCAAATCTGGAAACTGGCCCCAGGAGGGATC
>JAKBGP010000233.1 GCA_021833045.1 Thermoplasmata archaeon | reverse complement strand
AGAGCGAGGGTTCGAATCCCTCTCCCCGCGCTTTCACATATTGGAAAGGTAAGTTTTGATCACATTTGTAGAGGTTCAATTATTTTTATAGGTTGTTCTAACTTTTGTATTGGTTCATAATGTGCAGATTATTTTTTAGATGATTTTCTGCCTGATTTAAATTAATTTTAATGGTTATTACGCTTTTATGCTGGTTGTTCTATTGAATATTGTTGATTTATGATAATTCTACTAATCCACATATAGTTTTAATCAGGTGAAAATGATTCTAATGGTCAACCTTTCCGGGAAAGCACAAACAGAGAGGGAACAATATGATCTGAAAGTTCTTATCCTCACGAAAGCCCAATGACCAAAAAATCATAAAAGTCTTTTTCCGAAATCAGATAATTGATATATATATGGGAAATTTGCTCTGCCAGATCCTTTCCTTGTTATAATATCCAGCATTTCCATGTGTTGCAATCGCCGGGACATGGCGGAAGTAGAAAGTTCAAACAAACGGGCAAGTTCCAGAGTGGTCATATTTTTAACCGATAGTGCCCGGATAAGGTCAAAATATCTGTTTTTATAAATCTTGATTTTCTTCAATTTGTTTATATCTGTAGTTATTAGCCTTCCGCTGTATTTATCAAATATCACAAGAAGAGCATTCTTGAAGAATGCATGTAGTGTAAGGGCGGAAAGTGCCATTCCAGAACCATTTACAATGTTTACCCATGATGGAAATCCCTCAGTCTCGCATATTTTCTCAAGTATCAGATAAACCTCAAAAAAATTATTTATGTCTTCTATTGGAACAATTTCTATTTTTATATCTAAATGTCTTGAGAAATCAATCAACTCTTTCTCAGAATTTTCCACCTTCTGACTCCGTGTAGAAATAATAAACAGTTTCTTTACTTTAGGTAATTTACCAAGGAATATCTCAATCGACGCTATGCTCTCGGCATCAAATAGTGACAGTGCATATTTTCCCACCATATAGACAAAACGTTAGTTATCTAATAAATGCATCTCATCGTTGCAAAAAAATGAGATATAACCTGCATTTACTAATTAAGTTAATATATTGACATGTGAATTATCTCAAGGAGATTTATGACATTTTCATACACAGCACCTTTATGGATCGGGATATTTATTGGAGCTGCAATTGGTGGATTTGCAGAGCTGTGGGGCATATCGAATTCAGATATACTTCTCAAACTCTCAAAATGGGAGGACAGGCTCTTTATAAACTGTATTGCAATTGCGATTGGAGTAGGCGCTGTGGCGTTATACGGGCTGGCAGCCATCGGTGTAGGCTTTCATTTTGGAGTTAAACCAATATATGTCATTGGTGTGGCACTGGGGGCTTTGATATTCGGGGCTGGGGTAGCACTATCAGGATATGTTCCAGGGACAGAATGGATGGCGCTTGGAGAGGGTCGAAGAGAGGCTATATATGCTGTCGCCGGAGGGCTTCTAGGTGCTGCTGCATGGACTGTTCTTTATCAGACTTCTGCCGGTCAATGGCTTGTGAATACCGATAATTACGGGGAGCTTTACCTTGGTGGAAATGTTGGTACAGATCTGTTTGTAGGTTTCCTTATATCTATTGGTTGGCTCGCACTTATGCTGGGAATAGCTTATTTTCTTCCAAGATACAAGGGGGGAAAAAGTTGTGTATATATTGGTACTCACGCAGATTATAGTATGCCTCCTCCAGAACTTGCCATGCACAAAGAGGCAACGGAAACACTCATCGAGGGAAGTTCATTGCCCATTGGCCCTGCTGATAAGCTTGCACGTAATGCAAACGAACACTGGGCACCAAATAACAATTTGAAATGGATGCTGACATTCGTAGGCGCATTCATAGGTCTGATAGTCGTGCTGGAAATGTTTCTTCATCAGATATTCGGTGAATCAACAACATATAGCTGGGTAGTTGGTTATCTGTGGTTACCCTCATATAATTACAGTAAGCTTGTCTTTGATACAGTAGGATGGGAACCATTTACTGATATAGGAACACTTCTTGGAGCATTCCTGGTTTCAATATTCGTATCCAGAAGATTTCAGGCATTCAATTACTGGGTACCGAGAACCTGGAAGAAGAGATTTGGTGGAAACGAATTAAAAAGGGCTGTAGGAGTATTTTCAGGCTCTTTCCTTGTATTATTCGGGGCCAGAATGGCAGATGGTTGTGCGTCTGGCCATATACTCAGTGGGGATCTTCAGATGGCAGCAAGCAGTATCGAATTTTTTGTAATAGTTGCAATAAGTCTTCTTATTACAGGAAGGCTACTTTATGGAAAAGCAAATGGGGTGAATTAAGTGGGAAACAATGGAGAAAATAAAGGAGAAACAAAGAGGCAAAGTGAAAAGGGAATAAAAGCATTTATAATAACAACAACAGCCCTGCTGGTTATCGTTGCTGCACTTTTTGTGGGTTCATATAATGGTTACGACCCAAGTCCGAGTTCAGTCTCAGCCACCGGTTTTGTACTTATAGTAATGGTTCTTCTAACAGCAGTCTGGTATAGGTCAAAATATCCTGGATATTCAAATGACGGTACTGAGGACTAATAATCCAACTTTTATAATTTAAATAATAAAATATAATGGTGAAGGCAGGGGATTGATTAAATATGGCAAAAATGTTAGTAATTCTTTTAACCGGTAAAGATAATATAAATACTGAAATGGTTGCATTCAGCTTTGCTGCAAATGCTGTGAAAAATGCAAAATCAACAGTAGAGTTTATGTACCTTGGACGAGGAGTTCAGGCTGCAAACAGTAAGCAGAAAAGCTCTCCCCAGTTCAAGGATCAACTTGATATTATACAAAAGCTTGGCATTCCTGTCAAGATTTGTGAGGTAAGCATGGCAGTGGAGGGTCTCACTTCAAATGATATTTTCGCAGGACTGGAATTAGTTTATGGGGCCGTAGAAACGGATGCCAGGATTAAGGATGGTTATTCTGTTATAACCTTCTAGTGCATTAGAATCTCCATCAGATATATTCAGGGCATTCTCTCCCTTAATTTCCGTCATTACCGATGAGTTTTATTTTTGGTGCTGATAGACGTGGAATTCAGTTCTTATTATACAGTTTCTTATTTATTTTATTGGCTTTGATCGCCCGCATGTTGTCATGGAATAACTACATATGCGAATAGTGTAAATGCAAATTTGAATCTCATATTGCACCATTTTTAATGAATGTAAAACATAATGTCAGGATTGAGTTTATGATGTCTGAAACAACTGGCATAATAGATGGTCTTAACTCGGGCTTTTGAATTCGACAAATGATTTGCCCATATCTCTTAGCTTTCTTATGATTGGTATTACGTTATATATTTAAAAAGGAAATGTGTCGCCATTTACTTATTTGAGAGAAAAATGGTAATGTCATCAAAAGCATTTGCAACGTTTATTCTGACTGGACTTTTTATACAGACTGTTTCAGGTTAATGTGACTTGGATGGTAGCGTTATAATATCTTTTGCGGAATATTTCCAGGATGAACTCTGATGTGTTATATAATACATTTTCATATTGCAGAGATCTGGTTAGGTTTGTGCATTCCAATTGAT
Source organism: Thermoplasmata archaeon (assembly GCA_021833045.1). The sequence continues at coordinate 349 of JAKBGP010000233.1, read as the reverse complement.
AGGGGAAAGTCTACAAATTCTGGTTGTGTGGAATCAGTCAATGCAATCCCTTATCATCCCGCGATCGCTGATCTCTTTGACCTTTATCTTCATGGTTCCATTCTAAAATTTACTCTTCCGGTTTAGGTCTCACAGAGGAAATATTAATTTAAGTAATCATCAAATTCAGAAGAAATATATTAATCTGGAACAACATCCTAATCTGAATGTCTCCGGTATTTACATGGGAAAAGTTAAAGAGATATCATCTGCAGTGGGTTATACCACTGGTTATTGCAGTAATTTTAATTTCTGTATATGTAGTACCAATCTTTTACCATTCTTCAAATACCATTCAAAATAATAAAAT
>JAKBGP010000232.1 GCA_021833045.1 Thermoplasmata archaeon | reverse complement strand
ATTTGAACAATAGTTAAAATATTATAGGGATTAGCCATTATGCGAAAAGAGGGCTGGTAGATCAGCGGTAGATCGCTTCCTTGGCATGGAAGAGGCCAGGGGTTCAATTCCCCTCCAGTCCATACTTATAAAAGTTCAATGGATTTACATTCCTAAATGCCTTTTTACAGCTTTTCTTTATATACCCACAGATCACTTTCTGAAATATATTAATGTTAAATAAATATAATTCCAATCCTTGATCTTTTTGTCTTATGGCTATGCATACTGTTAATTCTTCCTCTCTCTTATTGGCACAATTTTACCTTTCACGATTTCCATCGGTCTTAAATCGTTTTTTCAATTCCCATGGTAATTTTTAGGTTATCTAACTAACAATTATAAGAGCTTTATCTATCAACAATAATTGCATTTCTTTATGACAAGGATTCTCGAATTAGTTCTATCTATTTTTCGAATTGTTGGTTAATGCCTATTGGGCTTAAATTTTGCGTAAAGGCCACTCAAAACAATAGGTATTACAGCTTAATATAGAAAATCTTTTGTTGTTTTTATAACATCCCCCTGATACTTTAGAGGAAAGTATGACACCAAAGGTGATGCAATATAATTGACATAATAATAGAATTCGTATTTGATATATGCCAACGTCAGTATTTGCTGAAAACCTTCACTGCCAATATTAGTTATGTAGCTATAGTAACTAAGGACTGCGATTATTATGTATAATATTACAATTGCAAAGAGCCATCTTAGGTATTTGTTCAATAATTATAATAAGATTGAATTTAAATATACAAAAATTTATAAGAAAAGCAGTACATTATCCCGAATGGTCAATGGAGAAAGCTTTAAACCGGATAAGCTGACGGTACGTGAATTGTTAACTAACAGTTATAATTTTTACACAATTCCTGAATATCAGAGGCCATTCAAATGGAAAAGAGAACAGATAGAGCAAATTATACAGGATATGAAAGAATCTATGGATACTGGAGAGTACTTTATTGGGAGTATTATATTAATAAAGAAGCCAGAAGGTTTTGACGTTATAGACGGGCAGCAAAGGTTAACAACTCTCACTTTGATTCTGTCCGCATTCTATCACAAATATAAGGCCAATGAGTTGAAGAAATGTCTAGTCGACGACGATAAAAATAGATTCAGAATAAAGATTGCTCCTCGTGTTGAACAAAGAAACGAATTTCAGGAAGGGTTTCTTAGAGATATCCTAGACGGAAAAGAACCGAACCCGAATAAACTAAATATATTCTCAAATTATTACTATATCACCAAGGAATTGCTATCCGAGAACGATTTGTATGATGATGAAGATAAAGCTAAAGCTTACTATGATTATATTCTTGACAATGTAAGTTTAATAAGAATATACACTGAAACAGAGGGTTTTGCTGTAAAACTTTTTTACGTGATGAATACCAGAGGCACAAGTTTGTCGAACGATGAGGTTATAAAAGTCATTCTATACGATAAGCTTAATGACAGAGATAGGGAAACTTTTATGGGTTCGTGGAGGGCAATTGAAAATGTCCAAAAACAACTCAGTGATCTTTGGGACTCACTGAACAACCTTGAGAGGATTTTTACACTTTACTCATACTATTACCTTGGTGAAAACCCCAGAACTATTGTATATGACACTTATGCAAAGATGATAACAAAAGGTGAAAAACCCTTGGTAATCATAGACAAAGTGAAACAATTTACAGATAGCCTTCTAGAGTTGCACAGGGAGCACTCCAGAGTAGATAGATATATAAAAGACGACAGAGTGGTCTATCCATTCTATTATTTATATGATTCTGTTTATTGGCAGGTAATTCTAGCTACAGCCATTAATGTTGATTATAGCAATGTTTCTGACTTAGCTCAGGAGCTTTTAAGGCTTTACTATTTGAACTGGATTTCAGGGCATAACTCAGCTAACATAAAGGACATCTCCATAAAGGTTCTAAAACTCGTAAAGGATAATAAACCACTTTCTCAGATAATAAGCCTAGCTGAAGAAAAAATTAGAAACGAAGATCTTGAAAGACAGGCCTTTGAGAATCTGAATAAAGATGTTTATGTCGATAAGCCGAAAAACTGGTTGCGCGCAGTCTTACGCCTTATTGAGTACGATTTGTATGATGACTCAGGCACAGGTTATATTGAACAAGTTGGCGAAGATTCGCCTTCTATTGATCATATACTTCCTGAGGCTTGGAGATCAGTTCACTATTGGACTGAACAATGGAACGAAAGCGATGCTAATCAATTTCTGTATAAGCTTGGAAACATGACACTTATCTCATCGTCTAAAAATGATAAGATTAGCAACCATGATTTTAAATCAAAGAAGAGACATTATGAAGGCACTATAGGTGATTCAAAGGCTACAAGATATAAAATAAACGATTATATAACCAAACTTCAAAATTGGAATCTGGAAAATCTTCAGAAAAGACAAGAGTGGATGATAGACCGTTTAAAAAATATTCTAAAGTCTCCTTAACTTATTTTTTTGGTTCTAGGTAGAGGTTACTCAATCTTCCTAACCACAATCTCCCCATTAACTTCATAAAATCCAATGTGCTCAGATTCTGATACATTCAACTTCTCGGCTATCTCTTTTGGTAGGGTTATTCTTAATGATGACCCTTTAGATGAAGTTCTTGTTACTGCTAAGAGTTTGTCTGGCATTTGGACGATAAAGTTTATGGGTTCACTGCGTAGCGAAATTGCAGCGATGAAGAGAATATATCCCAGGGTGACCGAGTGGAATAAGAAATGGCCTTACGGATTTATCAAGTGATAATACAACTGTAGGGATCGGATTACAAATCTGTTCAGGAAAAGATATCTGTGATCTTAGATACATTTTCTTAGCAATACACAAAAACTTGCAAAATGTCATGGAAAACATTTATTATTTTTTCACCACATCCAATCGGTTCTGCATATATTCACCTCTCAAATCTCAATTGCCCAGGATTTGTTCAACTAAACAGAAGATCTAATTCACTATGGTTTTGTGCCAGAAAATCGATAATTATAAATTGTTTTCATCTTTATACATCATATGAATGGCAATTTCAATTCTGTTACAAATTTTATATGGAACGTTGCTGATTTATTGAGAGATGTTTACAAACGAAAGGACTATCCTGACGTAATATTGCCATTTACTATCTTAAGAAGACTGGATTGTGAATTATCAGAATCTAAGGAAAAAGTTCTTGAAACATACCAGATATACTTTGGAAAACTTGAAGATCCTTCCGCTGTTCTCATGAAAGCCTCAGGACATAATTTCTATAACATTTCAAAATTTGATTTTGGAAAGTTACTCTCAGATCCTGCAAATATAAAACAAAATTTCTTCGATTACCTAAATGGTTTTTCACCCAATCTGACAGATGTTATGGAGAGATTCAAAATCAGAGATCGTATCACATATCTGTTAGAGAAAGATCTTCTTTACAAGGTAGTGCAGAAATTTTCCGAAATTGATCTTGGGCCTTCCGTAATATCAAATCATGATATGGGGTATATTTTTGAAGAGCTAATAAGGAAATTTAATGAAACAAACAATGAAGAGGCAGGAGAGCACTTCACGCCAAGGGAAATAATCAGATTGATGGTAGAAATTCTGATGTCTAAGGATAAGGAGATACTAAAGAAACCAGGTATAATAAGAACTGTATATGATCCTGCCTGCGGAACAGGGGGAATGCTCACAGTCGCAAAGGATCATGTTATTTCGAAGATAGAAGGAAAAGCACAAATTGAACTGTTCGGTCAGGAGATCAATGATGAAACATATGCAGTGTGTAAATCAGACATGATTATAAAGGGGGAAAATCCTGATAATATTAAACCAAATTCAAGTTTTTCACATGACGGGTTTCCAGACATGAAATTTGATTATATTCTTTCAAACCCTCCCTTCGGAAAGGACTGGAATCAGGATAAG
>JAKBGP010000231.1 GCA_021833045.1 Thermoplasmata archaeon | reverse complement strand
TGCCCATATTGCGGAAATCCAAATCTAAACATTACAATAAACGATAAGAAGGGTAGAAAGATTTTAACAGAAATCGGTGTGAAATTGCATATAAGTGCAAGTAAGAGCACAGGTAATTCAAACGTATCAAGATTTATTCAGTCCAGTAAAACCATAATTTGTGATGCATGTAATAAAGAATGCATATTATTCTGTGGCTTAATCGTTTTTGGTATCTGCAATGATTTTGCATTTTCAATACTGAATAAAACCCATTATAATCCAACCAAATACCCTGATATAAAAAAATTTATGGATAATGAAGGAATATTACCCGAAACGATGTTTGAAAAAGTGATAGCTGTGGCAGGAGTAAAAATAAAAAAAATGATTTATTACCACATTTTGTTTGATCAATTCTATGCTACCCTTGCACGTAAAACTGAAGGCGAATTCGAGATTGTAGATATTTCTTATCTGGAAAAACACATAGGAGGTGGAAATTTCATTGCACAGTAATAGTAGAGTTCCTTTTTTGGAGTTAAAAATTGATATTGGTAACCCTTATCAGTTGACAATAAAAGATGTAATAGTTTCGCTTTTTGGTGTATACCCAAAAATACCAATTGAAACTAGAACAGTGTTATTTAAAGAACTTTTTTTAACGTTTGAAGAAGTCTTGAAAGAAGAACACCTTCAACCACTTGGAAAGAATCTTGAGCCTGAAATAATACCATACATATTTGGACCTTTCAGTTTCTTAGTTGCATCAGAAATTGGCAGCCTTGTTTACAACAATACAATAAAAAAAGAAGGGGGGAAAAATGATGAAAAATTTACTATCACGGAGAAAGGAAAAATTCTATTCGAAACCCTTAAAGAAAAATTGGCTAGAAATCATTTATTTGAAGAATTTCTTAACATGCTGTCAAAACTCAGAAAGGGATGGGATAAACTAGGTCGTCAAGGGATGATGAATAGAATGAGACGTTTATACTCAGAATATTTTCTGTTTGGTATCAAAGATTGCTCTAAAAAGAAGAAGATTGTAATTGAATTACTAAAAAACAACAAAGATTCTGATGAAATTATTCCGGAGGTTAGAGACGTTTATTGCCAAGAGGGCGATAGAGGCGATTATTCCCAAGATCAACAAATACCAAATAATTTAGCTAAAGATATAATCATGATGGCAGAGAAAAATAAACTTTCTAGCAATCAATTAGAATGGGAAATAGTTAAAATGGCAAACGAATATAGACGTGTCGAAATTCAAAATGAGGGATTGATATGGGCAGAATCATACAAAGAGTGAAAATTGTTAAAAACTCCAAAAATAATGGGTTGGATGAAGAGAATATAACTTGGCCAAGAGTATTGGAAATACAAACCGCAAATAGCACATTTTCAACCCCAAGTAAGATTGTGACTTCACAGGATTTAAACTCCAAGGCATACCTAGGAATGGAACTAGACATTCCCGGGAGCATTTCACTTTTAGATAGGGGGCCATACAAATTTGATAGATTAAATAATATTATGAATGAGCCATCTTCAACAGGAAATTTCAATAGAGAATTAAGGAAACACAGAAGAATCATGAATCATTTCCCTTTGAGGATAATGTACGTCCATCCAACAATAAAGGATTCTAAATTAAAAAATAAAGATGGAACTCAAAGAATTGATAAAAATGGTAGGACTTATTTTAATAATAATGAACAGAAATGCTTGACGTTCATAGATTTTTTAAAAGAAGTTTCAAGCAATACTCAATTCGAGATAGTAGGTGTACCTACATTGACCGAAAACATTAATATTCAAAAGAAAGTTTTTAAAAATGCAATCGAGTTAGTAGATAATGGGGCTTTAGAAGAAATAATACCCATATTAGATATGCGGCAGTCTCCTAAGGAAATAGAGAATTTGCTTGATTATTTACTCTCAGAATATTGCAGCACTGGGTTGATTAAATCTATTGGATTTCATAACACTTTTTCAGGTAATTTTGCGAGCACCAGGGCCATTATAAGCAGAAAAATGCTCAACGAAGAGATTTTCGTACCCATATTATCTGTCAGTAAATCATATCTAAGAACCCATATTTCCGGTATAAATAAGCAGTCTACCTTCTTTGGTGATGCCTTTGCCCCTGAATTTAAACATGGTTTTAATAGTGATGATCAGAAAAAGGAAGTTTATAAACCATATTTCCTTCGCAGTGATACATTGGAAATGACTAGACTTCTCTCTGATGGACCTGATTCTTCTGTTTCCATTTTAGAAAACGAGATAAGCGACATCTTCGGTACTGATTATTCTGAAATTGAAAGAATAATCCAGTTACATCAAGATGGAGTTTCTTCAAAGAAACTTGACTCGGAAATGTCGGCAATTGCAAGATTACATTATGCAATTTATTGCGAGAAAGAATTAACGAAAATGAGAACAAAGGTGAGAGAAAATAAATTCGAAGAGTATAAAAAGGAAAAATTGAAACTTTTCGTTAGCTAATTTTCCACCAATATTCACATTCCTATCTGTTATTTCCTTCTGAATTGTAAACAGTAGTAGGCATGTGATGTTTCGTAATAAGATCAGGATTTCCAAATATGTAGATCATTTTATTTTACGGGAGATTGAAACTCAGTCTGGCTTCCTCAGGCTCATTGAATACCTTGATGTTTATGGGGAAAGCATGATCACCCAGATCAGGAAAGGCAGGCAGATTCCAATCCATCAGCTGTATGCATCTATTGATATGGCCAAAAAGTTAAAACTCATAAAAACAATGATTGACAACACAAAATACCCTCCCAGGAACATGATATCCCCCACTGAAAAAGGCAGCGATATTGTTAAAAAAATAAAGGAAATTATGGATATCCTGGAAATCTCAGAATAATTCAAGTCCTTACATCATCTCTATAGAGTTTGCCTCTACGTTTATGTTAAACAAAAACTTTCCACAATTCAGAAATATTTAAATGTTCTATAATTATATAATATCATTGGAAAAATCTGAACCACTGGAAAGAAATGAAATCGAAGTTCTTGGTCTGCTGAAAAAAATGGTATATGAAATCCCTCATCTCTTGTTAGAGGGCGAAGATCTTGACACACCTCTAAAAAAATCTGCACATCTAACATTTTGGATAGCAGTTGTCCAATTAATAATGCTGGATGTTTCTATATATATTTCCCTCACACATTCTTTCGCTTTTCCACCAATTCCTGCTTACTACAATTTAATAATTGCCTTGTTGGTAATAAATTTGTATTTTAGTTTTGTATTTTTAATGATTACAGACTTGTATAGTTCAAGAGACAAAATGAGATTCCCATTCATTACTCAAGAGTATCCAGTTTATATCTCAGAGTTCCCTGTTTACGTTTGCAAGTCATGCAATGAACATAATCTGTATTCTATCTTGGAACCAAAAGATCTGTATCATAAGATTGAATACCCAGAACACAAAACTTGTTTTGCAAGTGTAGAAGCCGATGCATATAAGGTGGATAAGTTCACAGACAAGTATTCATTGTATGAATTTGTATTTATAACCTTTTATTTAGTTTTTATGATAAGTCTGACGATAGCGTTGTACATGCTCAATTCTCAATATTTTTTAATTTCTGCTATGATTTATGTTGTATCTTTCTTTTTTTTGTTTTTAATTGAGATAATTAGAATGGTATTTAGACGCAAGAACAATTCTGATATTCTTTTTCTTCGAATCATTGAAGACTATTCTTTATTCGATGCGCAACATCGTGTTAGATATTATTTACTTCCACTAATAATAACAAAAAGATTTTTAAAGGATAAAGAATTGAGTTTAGAAAAATATCCAGCGATTCGACACTCTCCTTCTTCACCTTTTGTTTATCTAATATCGAAAATTGATCCTTATAATAAGAACGAAATTCAAGTCATACCTTATAAAAACATTAAACCAGGAAGCCACAATGTTTAGGTCACCAAATAATCAATAAATC
>JAKBGP010000230.1 GCA_021833045.1 Thermoplasmata archaeon | reverse complement strand
CACATCCTTAATTTCATCGGCGTGAATCCTGAGTGCCATACCAAGCTCACTGGCCCTCTTGAAAAAATTAAAAGTTTCTTCTTTCGTGAATGCTCCATCATCACAAAAAGAGTCAACGAAATCTGCCCTTTTATAAAGTTCAGGAAGTATAACTTCTGTGCTTTCCTTAACATATTCTTCCTTTGTTTTATCTGGTGGCATTGCATGTAATGGTAATAGTGTCTTTACAATGTGTACCGGTAAATGTGATTTCATTATGTCCATCACATCAAGTAATTTCCCCTCGTTTTTAAGGTCGAGACCATAACCTGTTTTCACTTCTACAGTTGTAACTCCGTTCCCAATATGGTTTAATAATCTTCTGGCAGATTGTGTAACTATCTGATCTGTAGAACATGCCCTGGTATCTCTTACAGTTTTTAGAATTCCATTCCCACTTTTCAAGAGATCTATATATTTTGCCCCCCTGGCTCTCAGAACAAATTCCTCACTCCTCTCTCCACAGTAAGCAAGATGAGTATGACTATCTATAAATCCAGGAGTGATGATCATTCCAGTAGCATCTACGATTTCATCAACTTCATATCTACCAGATATACTTGCTGTGGAAACTATGGAATCTATAGATTTTCCATTAATTATTATGGAGCTATCCTGAAGAATTGTTACATCTTCCTGATTCCCATTCCTCACTGACTCTATGGGCTCCGGCACGTAGATTTTATCTGGATTAAATATGATTTTCTTCTTCATTTTTCTCAAATCACCGTTGATAATGAAACAGATATAACAGTCAGAATAAAGGCTATGGTGATGAATACCATGAAAGGTATGTTATACGATACATACTCACTATCCCCAATGGTTACTTTCCTGAACTTTATTTTACTTATATCTTTGTTGTTGTTCACTCTGGCACGGTAAGAAAATTTTCCAGTTTTCATATATGTGTAGTAGAGTGAGAAAATCATCGCAATAACAGAACTGAATCCAAGATTCAGGAAGAATATTATTGAAAAAGGCAACCTTATTATTGAGTGGGAAATTGTTAAATAAAAGTTAGCAGTTGAAAATATTATAAGAACCAGAGCCTTAATATCTCCAACTCCGAATAGTACCTCACCTATAACCATATTTGCAAAGATAATTTCGATTACCCACGGAACTATAAGTGCAGGTTCCTTGAGTAGTATTAGAGCTGAACCTGCAATGGCTATAAGTGCAGATAGTGTGATGAACAAACGGGTTTTCGTAGCCAAAAATAACAGGCCAAACAGTACAATACTTAAGACAGAGAAGAGTTCAATTCTAAAAAATAAGACATTAATTATAAGACTAACAATTAGCGCCGGGACAAATATGAGATACCAAATTCTCCTCTTCTTAATATCATAATATGAAGCAATGATCAAAGAAACGATAATTATGAGATATAGTAAAGTGCTTAAAATTTCATTCATTTTTCTTCTTTGTGTAGAAGAGAGATACTGCACTCATATCATCCTTACCGTGCTCACTCATTTCCATTGAATAAATGCTCTTTGATACAGCTCCAAGAAAAGACGGTATTCCAAGCTTACTTTGTTCCTCCAGAGCGTAGTTAAGATCCTTATACTGATGTGCAAGCAGGAATTGTGGTGAAAAGTCCCCATCTTGAAGCTTTTTTGCCTTCAGATCGAGTATTTTTAATGCTGCCCCACCTGCCTGAACTGCCTCCGTGAAGACATCATCCTCTATCCCAAGCTCTCTGGCGAGGCATAGTCCCTCAGAAACAGCAATCATATTGATTCCCATTATGAGGTTATTTACAAGCTTCATGGCAATCCCCTTTCCTGCATCTCCTGCATATATCTGTTTTGAAGTAAATGTTTTCAGCATAGGGCTAATTCTAAGAAATGCTTCCCTTGAGCCGCCACATGAAGCAGCCAGTGTTCCTGTTTCTGCGGCAGGTACGCTTCCTATCACAGGACAATCAAGATACTCAACGCCTGAAGTAAAACATATTTTGTGGTTATCCAGACTCTGTTCAACTGATATTGTTGACATATCCACGATTAACTTTTTATCTCCACTGTGAGTTTCTATGATTTCCTTCAATATTGAAGCAGATGCTGCAGAATCAGTTACTATCATGAAGATGATGTCAGAATTTCTTACAAGTTCTGAGATTGATTTCACAGCTATTTTCCTAAATTCCTCAGGAATCTTAGATTCTGTCCTGTTGTATACTGATACTAGAGAGAACTTTTCTCCAATTCTCCTGGAAATTGGGACGCCCATTCTTCCCATTCCGATAAATCCTATCCTTTCCATTAACCTACACCTCAAATATAGACGACCCATAAAGTTGTCTTGCACATTCTATTCCCTTATACTTAATATTTCTATTGTCCAGAAAATCTCGTACGGTAAGATATGCAATTTCCTGTGTATTATTTTCGTCTGAGAGATGGAGCAATATAATCTGTGACTTCTGTTCGCTAAGTTCTCCAAGTGCGAGTGCACACTGATCATTAGAAAGGTGTCCGTAGTTACTCATTATTCTTTTTTTTAAACTTTCCGGATAAGGCCCAGTTTTCAACATATTTGTATCATGATTGGCCTCTATTGCAAGTATATCAGACCCCTTAATCAGGTCAACATTATCCATTGGAAAATATCCAAGATCAGAGAAAATTGATATCTTCCTTCCCCTGTTTTCAATGACATATCCAACAGGATCAACTGCATCATGAGACACTGAAACGCTCCTTATGAAAAAGTTACCTATGGTGAGTTCATCTCCAATGGTGAAAGCACGGTCGAAGCCCATCTTTAATTTTGCCTTTTCACGGAGATATATTTCTGCTTTCATTTTTCTTGAAGCTGCCCCGAGTCCGGAACTGTGATCACTGTGTTCATGTGTAATCAACACTGATAAGGGGATATCCCCAATGTTTAATTCTTCAAATCTCTGTTTGAATCTTTTTACAGAAATGCCAAAGTCAACTACTAATGCATCGCAATCATCCCAGATAATTGTGGAATTTCCCTTACTTCCACTCGATACAACATTCATGAACAGGTTTGACAATATTTCAGAATACTCCACTCACACTTAAATTTTAAGTGAAATTCAAACTTTCAAAGGAGATTACTGCCAGAGAACATGTGTTTACTGATTAATCTGTATAAACAAAATGGGAATAAATAGAACTATTTGAATATTCATTATAGTGAATTAGTGAGAGCCAAATCTGCTTAAATTTATATTATTCATTATTGCAGAAAGAATTTTCTCAGGTTCTGGCATAGATCCATTTTTCTTTGTTCCATTACCTGTACCTGTTTCCTCAGAATTAGCTTCAACAATTATGTTCCCAAAGCTCCTCAGCTTATCTATATTGCTTTGCACTATCCTGTTTCCTCTCATCTTCTCGTTCATGTTTGGAACGAAAATAATTGGTTTTTCATATGCAATAAAAGATGTCGATAGAAGATCGTCACCTATCCCACTAACTGCCTTTGCCAGAGAATTTGCACTGGCAGGAGCAACAATGAAAACATCGGCAAGTCCTGTCAAATCAACGTGTGGTATTCTGATATTCCCCTCCTGGCTAAACATATCGCTGAATACAGGATTTTTTGTTTTTAATCCTACAGAATATGGAGATATAAAATTTCTTGACGCATCTGTCATTATGGTCATTATTTGGCAATCCAGATTACTCATCACATAACTCATATAATCAGTTATATTTATAGAACCCAGTGATCCGGTAATTCCCCACAGTATTGTAACTTTTTTAACCTCTTCATTTTTCATGTTTAAGTATTAGTCTGTGATATTAAACTTCTTTATTCACTCAGATATAATATACGATGGATCAGTTTAACTGGGAAGTATCTGATGTTGTATAAAAATGAAGTAAAATGTCCTATGCATTAATTACTCCCCTATTAAAATTGAGGCTTAATTATTATCTTACCTGTCAGGGTCCAGTTTAAAAAT
>JAKBGP010000229.1 GCA_021833045.1 Thermoplasmata archaeon | reverse complement strand
TCTGATTTCATTGTCCCACATTACAAAAATATTAGGCTTGATTATATGCATTATCTTTGAGGCCCCAGTATCATTTATTCTAGTTAATCCATCAAGGGAGGTGAACAGAGTAGTAATATTTTCAATGGTCTGGGCATCGTTGAAATCTAACTCCAACAGTGATGATGGAAGTTCTTCTAGACGCTTTATGGTATCGCTTTTGTACCAATTGTTTATTTCAGCAGGTACAGTTTTGCGGGACAACCTCATTCTCCAGTGATTAAGGAAGCCCACTACCGCTTCACCTAGGCCCTCAGTTTTCAGGCTTTTCTCAACTTCCTGTAAATCTTCTAAATATGATAAGTCCTCGCCCATTACGTTGTAAAGGAATGTGGCCCATTCAAGATCTTTTGAGTTTATCATTTTTATCGAAAGGTATATGCTACAGGTCCGTAATAAAGACTTCAGAAATGGTTGATAAGTATCTGAATTCGTGACAGTTCAAACCATAATAAACTAAAATTCTACTTGAGCCTAGACCTCAAGCTGTCTAGTTTAACCTTAGTACCTCGCATGTCCAATCTAATATTATCCTGAAGGGTTTCACCTAATAAATTGTTCAAGCCATAGATTAGTGCATAGAGAAAAATCGCCATTTTCTCCACAGTCTTTTTCGGAATTTCAGGGTAGGCATAACCAGATTTATTGCAATTCACATAAAGACCAAACTCTTTTATTTTGCTTGAAAAATTTTCCATAATCCTATCTGTTTGATCTAAATCCATGGATAAACTGTTTTTTACTTCACTCCTAGATACTATATTCTTGAATTGCTCAAAAGTCAACGTTGGCGCACTTTCCTTTACCACATCGTAGACTTCCATCTTTATACTTTCAAGGTATGGTTGAGTACTACTGATAAAGGCTGCTATGAAACGAACGACCTCCGTTTTTGGCTGATGGAATTTGAATGACTCATCTATGATCTTATCACAATTTATTTGGTTGTAAAGAGCCTTTATTCTATCATTCAATAATGGTATAGTTGGACCTGAATAGCTATTGGAAGCTTTAGGTAGCTTGTGGGATTTGTCCAGGCATATCATCATAAGAAAAGCTTTAGCTGACTCCTCCAACCCTATCTCAATAAGTGCACCTGTCGTTGGAAGTGAAAGATTTTCCGTACAAGCATCTTCAAGTAACCTTGTCGAATTTCTTATGCATAGCTCTATACCTTTTAGTGTGGTTTCACAATTCATTATGGTCACGAACTCTTCCAATCTTATTTATTTTCACAAATTGAGTCATTATTGAATGCATAACAATTTGATAGGAGGTCATTTTTAACTCTAGTTAATTTTATTTATAAACAACATCATCCAAATGGACCTTCGTCTTGTAAATCAATCCATTACTCAACATGTCCAAATTACTTTGGATTTCAGCGGGAGAAGGAAGTTCCGTGAGGGCACTTGGAACATTATCCCTATTCATTTCCTCGAATCCGTCAATGAGTGTCCAAGCATTCTCTTTGAGTATCTCATCACCCTTTTTCTGGAGGTTCCTGTCCCATGAGGGCTTTTGTATTATTTTCTCCGGATTTAAATAAACTGGCGTCAAAGAAACAACTTTTCTGGTAGCTTGAATGTACTTAATTTGGGCAAAATGCAATCCCGGATATGCCTTTGCAAAGTTTTTTTCAAATTTCATAAGTACTTGGAGATTTGACCCCTTGGGGTTTTGTCCCCCGAGATACTCAATAACTGGATTGCGATAGTCCCGTATAATCCAGTCCACTCTCCCGTAAGATGCATTTGCAACAGATGCATCATTTGCACCTGTCTGCTTGGCTCTGAAAAATATTGGATCCTCATTTACTGACATTCCATAGTCTGAATTTTTGTCAATCGGTATGAACCAAACATCGGCATAGGTTTCGATTTTTGTGTGACTGAGGGTATTTTCCGGGACCTCAAAGTAAAGAGTATGATTTAACTTTATTTTGTCTATATCATCAGCATTAATGAGGGCATACAGAACAGAGAAATATTCCTTTTTTTCATTTACCTCCTGATGTTGTATTCCCTTTACAAAGTTATTGTGCATTGCACGATATACATCAATAAATTCCTTTTTGAATAGCTTTGATTCCTGTTCTATATTTTGGATCTCGAAAAGTATGTCTTGACATGTTTTATCTGTTGTCAGCCCATTGATCTCTATTATTGCTTCAGAGTTCAAGCCTCTGAGTGAATAGCCTGTAATGTTCTGGGAACCGATAAAAGCCTTAAACCTGTTTTCGGTGTAAAGAAATAGGAAGACTTTCGAGTGCATCATTGGTCTATACAATTGCCTCAGTCGATCTTTTTCCAAATCGACATTTCCATAGCCTAGATGGATTCTAATAATATTTCGCTTTCCATTACTTTGCAATTCATCATAAAGGCTAGCCATCGATTTCAACGCTTTCTCATTGGCGTCACCAAAGATTAACAGTTCTAGTTTTCTAATAATCTCATCCCTGGGACCTAGATCAGAAATACCTGCCTCGGTGACAAATCCGGCCACTAATTTGAAAGATAAACATTCACTCAATGCCTTCTGAAGTGAGGGCCTGATATCACCCCTGCCTCTATCGAAATGGAATTTTATATTCATATCGTTCAAAGATATAACAGAACATCATAATTAAAATTGGACTTTTTGTCAAACTTCGGTATTTTTGATAGTTATCCTTCTTTAGCTTAAATTTTACATTTTAAAGTCGATTTTATTATACCATAGGCTCGTTTTGCAACCTCCTCTTTCCTCAATAACTAAAGATGTTAAATCTAATGATATTGGATCCCTTAAATTCACGTTATACTGATTTTTAATCTACTATTAAACAAATTAATACCAACTTCTCGCAAAATATTTTGATTCGAATGTTTCAGATCCATTCCCATACTTCATCGTCCAGTTCTGAGTAATATTCCAGAAGCGGATGCGATGCATGATCAGAATTCAGCGTGTTCATCATGATAGAAACATATTCGTCTGCTTCAGCTGCAGGGACGAAAGTTGTATCGAACAGCCTTCCATCCTCAATTGTCAGGTAGAATGCTATCCTGGGAATCCTCGCCTCATTTCCCCTCTTTCTTCCCTCTACAAAGGCCCTTTCATTAACGTATGATTCGTATATGTTGTCCTTAGCAGATATCGGGGTGACTTCCTTTGTATCAACTGCCTTGGATGTGTATAGTAAGACCTTTATCCCTTCGTCGGTAACGGATCTTCCCTCAATCTCTGCGACTGCATCCGGGTGGTTATCTGCCATGTATTTCATCAACGAGCTGTCAGGGGGGAAATTCATTGAATATCGCACTACAGCAAGGGGAGTCTGCGAATGCATCGATTCTATCCTATCTTTAAAGGTACGAGAATGTGTGAGTTTTACAATCCTGAAGTTCTGGTTCTTTACTATCACCCCGGAAAGAATGTCATATATATCATGCAGCTTACTTCTATGGAACCTGAAATCAAGATAAAGTTCATCCTTAAGGAGATAGGCATCATTCAACGCCACAGAGGGTGCTTCAAGAAGGTTGCCTATAAGTTTCATACCCTCAACATTATTTATCCTTTCGGTTATAGAATAATAGGACCTTTTCTCAACCAAGTCTTTCCTCGAAAGAATAGGGTTCATAGATGGAGCAGGTCTTCCTGATTTAGGGAAGAATAGCTGTATGAAGGTCCTGTCTTCTTCGGTGAAAGTGTATGCAGGTATTCTTTGATCCATTCTTGCAAGCAGCTCGAATACTCCGCTGTGCTGCTTGATTGCAATTACGCATCTTCTGTCAAGTTTTTCATGAACTTCGCTTATCTTCATAGATCATCACATCAGGTGGGGCAATTTATCAATGTATGGTAGATATTTTTACTATTTATATTGTACTTAGCCGTTTGGGAGTGTATTCGCAATAAGGACATTCTTTTTAACAATTACACGTTCGAATAAGATAAATCTTTCCTTGATGAACTGCTCGTCCTAATATTTGAGCAAATTCGACTT